>CAZDLS010000023.1:0-17483 GCA_964506425.1 uncultured Planctomycetia bacterium
GGCGCTGATCGCACTGGGCCCGTCGGTGCCCGCTGTTCTGGCGGCGCACGGCGATAGCGGCTGGCGCGTGTGCTGGTTCATCTTCGCGGCCGCGACGGGCGGGCTCACGATTCTCGCCGCGGCGGCGCTCAGGAACCGGCCCGTCAGGACGCTGTTGGTGACGCTTGCCTGCAGCCCGACCATCGGATAGACGTTCTCGAGCGGCGTCGCCCGCAGGTCCGATGTGCCCGTTGCGGTCAACCCGATAAAACAGATCTTATCCTTGAATACAGAGAGGTCCAGTTTCGGCGCTCCGCCTTCCGCCGCCACCATAAAAGACCTCAGGAGGTCAAAATAAGAGACGCGCCGGAAGGTCTTGTGCCACGGCCCCGGATAATTGATGAGCACACAGCCGTCCCGGCCCAACGGGACGCGCAGCCGGTCTGCGAAGACGATCGCGCCGGCCGTCGGGGAAACATCCAGGAGCGGGACCCCGAGGCTGTCGGCCGCGACCCGGAACCCGAGGTTCGGGACCGGCCCCCCGGCCGTCAAGACGAACAGCGGCACGCGGCGGATCTTGCCGTCAGGGTCGACCACCACATTGATGTGCCCGAAATCCCTGGCAGCCCCCCCCAGGACCCGGACGATGCCGCCCAGGACCATGCGGCTCTCGGGAAAGACGGCCTGCCGCACCCGCTCCTCTTCGAGATAGAAGGCCTTGGGGAGGTACACGTTGCCGCTCTCCGCCATGGCCTGCGCGAGGACCGCGTCATGGGCGGAGGGCTCGCTCAGGAGCAGGTCGAAGACGACGGCGCGGGCCCCCAGCGCCCGCAGGACGTCGATCAGGCTCGCGTGAAAATCGCGCGGCAGGGGCCAATGGCCGAGGTTGCCGAGCGTATCGTCGGAGATCTCGATGATGACGATGTCGGACGCGACGGGCCCGGGAGGGCGCAGGCGAAAGCGCAGGTCGTAGAAGAAGTTCTCCTGGGGCCGGAACCACGAAAAAAGAGACGCGGCAACGATCAGGAGGACGGCGGCGGCCGTCACGCTCGTTGGGACTGCGGGTCCGCGGGGTCTGTTCATGCCTAAAAGTGATACTGCCAGCTCAGCGTCGCGGCGCTGTCCGAGTATTCGGCCAGCGCGTCGTTCGAGACGTTCTCGCGGTACGTATAATAGAGCGCCAGCGACGTGCGCTCGTCGAACCGGTGGCGCAGGCCGCACGTGGCCGTATAGAGATTATTGAACTGGCGCGGGTCGCCCGAAGCGATCGTGCGCGTGTCGTACTCTTTGCGGGTGAACGAGAGGCTCGAAAAGAGGGCGTCGTTCTGCGACATCTTGAACGTCCACGCCAGGCTGTGCCGGAAAGAGATGTAATCGTAATAATCGAGGTACCGGGCGTTGGCGTCGTTGACCGTCACCTTCGTCCCGAGGCGCCAGGAGAAACGCTTGCCGACCAGCCCGCCGATCCGGTACGCGCCGCTGTACTGCCTGTCGCGGCGCTTCTTGTCCTGCACGGAGCCTGAGGTGTCGCCCATGGCCTTGGCGTGGATGTAATCCTTGACCGCGTAATCGCAGACGATCTCGTGGTAGAGCGTCTTGGAGACATAATGCCGCAGCTCCAGATACCCCTTCGGGCTCCAGAAGTCGCCGTCGCGGTTGCGGGGGTAGTTCAGCAGGAGGGCGTTGGCGCCGCCGCTCAGATGCAGGCGCCCGAGCTTCTTTGTAAGGCGGCCGCCCACCTGGTTCATGATATACCGGTTATCCGTCAACTCGTGGTAGTTATAGGCAAAGAGGTCATAGTCCCACTTCAGGATCAGGCCCGGGGACATCTCCTGGGGGCGGTCGACCGCAAAGGAGACTCCCTCGAAAAAATCGCCCTTGCGGTGCGCGCTGAGATTGGCGTTGGTCTCATAGCCGTGAAAGACGCCCAGGCGCGCCCGTGTCTTCCCGCGGCGGCGCCGCTCCCTGTCCAGCTTCGTCTCGATCTTGTTCAGGAGATCTTTGACGCACAGGTTCTTCTCTTCGATCTCATCGTGTTCGGCGGCCCAAACGGCGGCGCGCGGAAAAAAGAAAACGCCGGTCCCGATGAGGCACGCGAAGAGCAGCGCCCGCGGGCGCGTCTTTAGGAACAACGGCCCTCCTTTGCGTATGACATCAGGTCGACACCCCGAGGGAGTTGTCGTCGTCTGACGGAGGCGGCTGATTCGTCGTGTCCGGATCGGTGATGTCCTCATGGAAGGAGGAATCCATCATGGGGTCTTCGAACATCGGATCGTCCATCATGGGGTCTTCGAACATCGAGTCGTCCATCAGGGGGTCGTCCATCATGGAGTCACCCATCATCGGGTCCTCCATCATGGGTTCGTCCGTCCTCGGCTCGTCCATCAGGGGCTCATCTGCCAAAGATCCCCCCATCATCGGGTCTTCGCTGCCCGCAAGACTCTCCTGCGGCAGGGACTCGTCCCTAAACAGCCCCTGCGTCTCACCCTCGGCAGGCATCCTCTCTTCTCTCAAAAGGGACGATATCGCCGCGGGATCGGAGGACGTGTCTTCCGTCATCGGGGGCACGGGAGCGGCGGCCGTATCCGGCGGCGTCTCCCCTGCGACGGGCAACGGTCTCACCGCAGCCGTGCCGGCCGCGTCTTCCTCTTTCGGCTCATGCGGCCGAGGCTCCGCCGGCGCAACGGGCTCCGGCTCGGCTCCTTTCCCTGTCTCAGGCGCGGACGGCGGTGCGAGGCCAAGCTCTTCGTGCAACGCCTGCAGCTGTTGTTTCTCTTGATGCCACTCGTTGATCTGCTCGACGGGCACGACGAAGATCTCCCCTAAGAGGCCGTCGGCGGCGACGCTCACGCCCTGGCCCGTCGCCACGCCGGTCTCTTGCGTCACGTTGCCGGCCGCGTCGATACCGCTCACCCAGACGTCGTCCTCAAAGACGCTGACGTCGGTGCGCCCGGTCCTGAAGTCCGTCAGCCACGCCGTGCCGCGCGCCCCCGAGATCGAGGTCGGGGTGCGCACCTGAAAAGGTCTCTCGGCCGCGACGCCCCTGATGATGGAAAAGACCCGGCCTTCTCTCAAAAAGACGAGGCCGGGTTCCAGCTCTTCGACCGTGACGGTGGTGTTCTCCTTGACCGTGACGGTATTGCGCAACGTCTCATCGAAGGCCACGGTGCAGCGGCTCGCCGGTCCGCACTGGATCTGGGTCTCTGGAACGACCGCTTCTCCTTTTGCGGCGGCCTGCCAGGGATCCGTCTCGGCGGCCCTCACCGTGACGTCGCCCGATACACCGACGATCGTCGCCGCGTCCGCGACCGTCGCCACCAAAAATGCCGCCCCCCACAAGAGAACAAACCGGCTCATCCGCTTCATCATGGCGCCTTCCTCCTTCGGGCTACGCACACTCCAAGAACTTTATCATCTTGATGCCGCGGCCTCCGTCAAAGAACTCGACCTCGTTCATCAGCTGCTTGATCAAAAAGACGCCGCGGCCGTTCGGCTTCTCCTTATTGTCCTGCTGCGTCGGGTCCGGGATCTTGGAAAAATCAAAACCAGCCCCTTCGTCCTTGACCTTCATGACGAGTCTTTGTCCCTCCAGCACCACGGAGACGTCCACGAAGAGACCCGGGTCCAGGCGGTTGCCGTGGCGCATCGCATTGGTAAGGGCCTCCTCGAGCGCGAGCTTGATGGGAAAGACGTCCTCTTGGGGCAAAGAGAGCCTGCCGAAGTGGTCGAGCGCCTCCTTGATGAACGCGTTGACGTGTTCAAGGCGGTTCGGCAGACGCCGTTCGAGCAGCATGCGCTTAGGCTCCTTGGTCATGGGGGGTCTTGGGGTCGATCTCTCCTCTTTGAACGCCGTCGAGGAACGAATCCAGATACTCATCGGCCTCCTCGAGGCTCGCCACCATCGCGTCCGGCAGCACCTTCATGACGTCAAAGACCTTCTGGATCTGCGGCTGCGGGTGGACCCAGAGGAACTTGGCCCCCTTTTCGCTCAACGCCGCCTTGACGCGAAAAAAGACGCTCAGGCCCAGGCTGCTGATGTAGGTCATATCCTTGAGCTCAAAGATGAGGGCCTGGGCCTTCCCCAGGATCCCTTTCACCTTGTTCTCCAGCTCCAGGTAGGTATCGGTATTGACCTCCCCGTCCGGGCTCACGACGTAGACGCCCGGCTCACGCTCTTCGATCTTGACCTGCAGAGACATAACACCCCTTTCTCGCATGCGCGGCCGCCCTTGAAAGACCGCGGCAAGCTATCGTATCTTGCACCTTATCAACATTTTATATTAAAGATGGGGCAACCCACAAGGGAAAATACGAGAAATGTGCGGGGAGGGGAAAAGACCGGACTAGACCAAAACGACGGTCTGGTCCCGGAAGGAGACGGTGTCGCCCGCCTTGAGCTTGCGCCGGACGCGCGATTCGGGCCGGCCGTTGACCTGGACAGCGCCCTGCCGGATCAACTCTTTGGCGGCGGCGCCGTGCGGCGCCCAGCCGATATGCTTGATGAGATTGTCGAGCTCGATATAAGGACCGCGGAGGGACAGCTCCATGGGAAAGGATTATTGGGTCAGGAGCTCGAGGGCGCGCAGATACTTCTGGGTCGTCTTGGCGATGATGTCCGGCGGCACCTCGGGTGCCGGCGGCGTCTTATCCCAGGAGAGCCCCTCGAGGTAGTCGCGCATGAACTGCTTGTCAAAACTGGGCTGAGGCCGGCCGGGCAGGTATCCCTCCCGCGGCCAGAAGCGCGAGGAGTCCGGCGTCAGGACCTCGTCGATGAGGATCACGCGGTCGCCGAAGCGGCCGAACTCGAACTTCGTGTCCGCGATGATGACCCCCCGGGTGGCCGCGTAATCCGCCGCCTTCGCGTAGAGGGCGATGCTCTTCTTGCGGATCGTGTCAAAGGCCTCGTCGCCGACGAGCGCGCGGGTGGCCTTTTCGTCGATGTTGATGTCGTGGCCGGCGGCGGCCTTCGTCGACGGCGTGAAGATGACCTGCGGCAGTTTTTCGGACTCCCGCAGGCCGGCCGGCAGGCGGATCCCGCAGACAGACTGCTTGGCCTTGTACTCCTTCCAGCCGGAACCCGACAGGTACCCGCGCACGATGCACTCGACCGGCAAGGGCTCGGCCCTCTTGACGAGCATCGAGCGCTCCTGCAAGACATCTTTGTGGCACGCCAGCCCCTGCGGGTACTTATCGACGTCGGCGGTCAGGAAGTGGTTCTCCGTGACGTCGCGCAAAAAATCGAACCAGAAAAGCGAGATGGCCGTCAGGACCCTGCCCTTCTCGGGGATACCGCAACCCAGGACCACGTCAAAGCACGAGATCCGGTCGCTCGCCACGATGAGCAGCTCTTCGCCCAGATCATAGACGTCCCGCACCTTGCCCCGCCGCACCAGCGGCACGCCCGGCAATGCCGTCTCCACCACCACGCGCTTCTTCGTCCTCATTCTTTCCTTCCTTGACCGAGAACTATTCCTGAAGGCGCTTGTTCTGTTCCTCCCACTCGTGCCAGATCTCTTTAGGCAGGCGGTCGCCGAACTTCTGCAGGAACAACTTCTGACCCTCCATCTCCTGGAGCCACTCAAAGCGGTCGATATCCGACAACTTTCTGACATCGTCTTGGGCAAGGTCGAGACCGGTCAGGTCCAGGCCGTCCGGCGTCGGGACAAAGCCGATCGGCGTGGGCCTGGCCGGGACCTTGTTGTTGCAGCGGTCCAGGACCCACTCCAGGACCCGCAGGTTCTCGCCGTAACCAGGCCACAGGAACTTGCCGTCTTCGTCCAGCCGGAACCAGTTCACGTGAAAGATCTTCGGCGGTTTTTGCATCTTCGCGCCCATCTTCAGCCAGTGGCCGAAGTAATCGCCCATGTGGTAGCCGCAGAACGGCAGCATCGCCATCGGGTCGCGCCGGACCTCGCCGATCTTGCCGAACTGCGCGGCCGTACGCTCCGAGGCCATCGTCGCGCCGACGTAGACCCCGTGCTGCCAACTGAAGCTCTCGTAGACCAACGGCGCCACGTGCGCGCGCCGGCCGCCGAAGATGATCGCCGAGATAGGCACGCCGTGGTGGTGTTCCAGACGAAAGGATATCGAAGGACACTGCGACGCCGGCGCCGTGAAGCGGCTGTTCGGATGCGCGCCCTTGATCACCTTTCCGTCTGCGTCCTTGTGCCCCGGCTTCCAGGGCTGCCCCTTCCAATCGATGCCTTCTTTCGGCGGCGGCTCGTCGCCGTCCTCCCACCAGACGGTAAGATCTTTTTTAAGGAGTACGTTCGTGAAGATGGTGTTCTTCTTCGCGGTCTCCATGGCGTTCAGGTTGGTCCGGCTGTTCGTCCCCGGCGCCACGCCGAAAAACCCCGCCTCCGGATTGATGGCCCAGAGCGCGCCGTCGGAGTCCACGCGCATCCAGGCGATGTCGTCGCCCACGGTCCAGATCTTGTAGCCCTTGACCTTGAGCCCCTCCGGCGGCACGAGCATGGCCAGGTTCGTCTTGCCGCAGGCGCTGGGAAAGGCCGCGGCGATATATTCGACGTGGCCGTTGGGCTCCTCGATCCCCATGATGAGCATGTGCTCGGCCATCCACCCCTCGCGCCGCGCGAGGTGGCTGGCGATGCGCAGGGACAAACACTTCTTGCCCAGAAGCACGTTGCCGCCGTAGCCCGAGCCGACGCTCCAGATCGCGTTGTCCTCTGGAAAATGCATGATGAGACGCCTGTTGATGTCGAGGTCAGCCTTGGAGTGCAGGCACTTCGTGAACGCGCCGTCCGTCCCGAGCTGCTCAAGGACCTTGATGCCGATGCGCGTCATGATGCGCATGTTCAAGACGACGTAGATGCTGTCGGTCAACTCGACGCCGATCTTGCTGAACGGCGAGCCGACCGGCCCCATGGAGAACGGGATGACGTACATCGTGCGCCCGCGCATCGCCCCCTTGAAGATCGCCCCGGCCTTGGCATACGCCTGCTTGGGGAGCATCCAGTTGTTCGTCGGGCCCGCGTCCTCCCTGCAGCGCGTGCAGATAAAGGTCAGGTTCTCGGTGCGCGCCACGTCGTTGACGGCCGTGCGGTGGTAGAGACAACCGGGCATCTTCCTCTGGTCGAGGCGGATCATCTCGCCGGTCGCCACCGCCTCGTCTTCCAGCCGCCTCTTCTCCTCTTCCGAGCCGTCGAGCCAGACGACGCGGTCCGGCCGGCACATCGCCGCCATCTGGGCGACCCATTTCTTCAGCTTGGCGTGCTTGACGCCCTCGGCATGCAGGGAATACTGAAAGGCCATCATCTCTCCGTGCTAATACGCTTCCTTCAACAAAGCCCAGGTCTTGGGCCCGACCTTGCCGTCGACCGCAAGGCCGTGTTCTTCCTGAAACTTCTCGATGGCGGCGAAGGTCTTGGGCCCGATCTTGCCGTCGAGCGCCCCGTCGTAAAGGCCGAGGTTCTTGAGGGCCCTCTGGATGGCCTTTTCGTCCGGGGCGGCGGGCGCCGGCTCGGGCGCCGGGGCCGCCTCTCTGGAGACAGCCGCGCCCTCCGCGAGAAGGCGCACCTCTTCGTTGACCACCAGATCCGCTTCAGGCGCCTCAACGGCCTGCGCGCCGGGGGGCGCCTCGGCCGCACGGGCCAACACGCGATCCGCAGCGGCGAGGTCAAAGCGTTCGGCGTTCGCCTCCCGCCGGTCCCGCGTCACGGGCGTCGGGCCGCAGCCGGCTGCCAGGGCGGCCACCACACACAGACTCATCCAGAAAGACTTCATAACCGATCCCAAAAGACGGTCATAGATATTTAAAGAGCTTCTCTTTCGTGTTGCGGCCGGCGATGCCGTCTACCTTCAGGCCCATGTCATCCTGGAACTCGCGGATGGCGGCCTTGGTCATCGAACCGATCTTGCCGTCCAGGACCCCGGCGTAATACCCCGCGTTCTTCAGGGCCCGCTGGATATCCGTCTCGCTCATCTCCGAGGCAGAGGCCACGGTAGCCGCAGGCCCCGTCTCCCGCGGCAATGCATCCAGAGACGGCGCACGCGCCGGCGTCCCCGACACGTTCATGTCCGCTTCCACCACGGCCAGGCGGTTCTCCAGCGCCTGCACGCGGTTCTCCAGCGCCATCGTGCCCGACGAAGAAGTCGTCGCGCACCCCTGCAGCAACAAAACCCCTAACACCAACGTCACAACCATCCTCGCCATAGATCCTCCCGGCAGTCGCTGATTATGGGCTAAAATCTTGTATCATATATAGCACAATCGTCCCAAAAGTCAACGGCGCGCTGGAAAAAACGGGGACAAGAATGACAGGGGGGCGGCCGGGTGAAACGCCGCCGGCAGGGGCCGGCGGACTAAAAGGCCAGCCTCAGGAAGTGCTCGACCAGGATGGGATCGAACTGCCGGCCCGACTCCTTACGGATGACGTCCAGGGCCGCCTCTTCGGACAAGGGCTCGGGCCGGTACGGCCGCGGCGTGATCATGGCCTCATACGCCTCTGCGAGCAGGATCATGCGCGCGCCCAGGGGTACGTCCTCGCCCTTGAGGCCGCGCGGGTACCCCTCTCCGTCGTAGCGCTCGTGATGACAGAGGATGATGCGGCACAGGGGCTCCAAAAAAGAGATCTCCCGGATCATCCGTGCGCTCTGCAACGGATGCTCCCGGATGCGGCCGCGCTCCTCGTCCGTCAGAGGCTGCGTCTTCGCGAGGATGTGCAGCGGCGTGCGAAGAAAACCCAGATGCGCCAGGTACGCGGCCTGGGCGGCCCGCCGGATCTCCTCGGCAGGCAGCCTGAGGCTCATCCCCAGCGCCTCGACGTCCTTGACGACGCGCTCCATGAAACCGTTCTGATACCCCAGGCGCTGTGAGACCTGCCGGACCATGGGCTTGAGCGATTCGATGACGGCCTCTTCGTGGCGCACGTTGATCTCATGCAGCCTGCCCTGGAACTTCCGGAAGGCGTCCGACCGCGGCGGCTGCCGGCCGCCCGCTCCCCGGGCCGCCATGCCCTTCTTCTTGAAGACGGTGATACGGTTGTGGCCGCGGCCCTTGCTGTGGTACATGGCCTGGTCCACCGCGTCCAGAAGGGAACACACGTCGCTCTTGCCGGCCCGCGGAAAAGAAACGACCCCGACGCTCAACGACACGGATATCCGGCGCGTGGCGTCGCCCATGGGTGTCGCCTTCACCATCCGGATGATCTTGCGCGCCGCGGCCACGGCGCCCTCGGGGCGCGTATCGGGCAAGAAGAGCACGAACTCGTCGCCTCCGTAACGCACGATGACGTCGGTGGAACGGACCGCGTCCTTGAGGAGGCGGACCACCTCCCCCAGGATGCTGTCTCCGAAGACGTGGCCGTAGGTATCGTTGATCGTCTTGAAAAAATCAATATCGAGCAGGATCAGCGAAAAGGGCCGGTCGTAGCGCTGGGAGCGCTTGATCTCCTCGCTGAGGCGCTCGTTCAAGTAGCGCGCGTTATAGACGCCCGTGCGGCCGTCGCGCAGGGAGAGGCTGTTCAGGGACTCGTTGAGCGCCCGCAGCGTCAGGTTGGCGTCGCGCAGTTTCATGGAGACGAGCTTCGTCTCGCTGATGTTGGAGATGAAGCACAGGGCGTGCGGCGGCTGGGAACCGAAGACGAGCGGGATGCTCGAGGCGAGCGTGTACAGGAGCGTGCCGTCCCGGCGGACGAACGTGATCTCGCGCGCCCGGCGGATGAGCTTGATGGAGGCCAGATATATGCGCTGGTCCGGCATGATGAAATCGGTCAACGGACGGTTGAGGACGTCCGTCTCGGCATGCCCCAACATGCGCAGGAAGCTGCGGTTGATGAACTCGATCGTGTTGTCGGGGCGCACCTCCGCGATGCCCTCGACGGCGTGCTCCATGATCGCGTGGATCTTCTTGTGGTAATACTCGAGCCGCTCCTCGGCCCGCTTGCGGGCGCTGACGTCCCGCAGGATCTCGATGCGTCCGCCCTGGAGGGTCCCCTGGACGATCGGGTAGCTCCAGTGTTCGACGGTGAAGGTCGCGTCGGAGTCAGCCGGAGACAGCGCGCACTCCGGGCAGCTCATCGGCTGCTGGTTCTCGAAGGCCGCAAAGAGCTCGGCGAGGAACTCCGCCTTGTCCTGGAACAAGGGGGTCAGCCGCGCCTGGAAGACCCGGCGCGCGTCTTCGCCGATGAGGGCCGTCTTGTCGATGCCGAGGTACTTCTGGACGCTGCTGCTCGCCCACCGGACCTTGGCATCGCTGTCCAGGATCAGGATGACCTGATCGAGGGCGTCGATCCCCTCTTCGAGCATCGACTCGTACTTCTTCTCCAGGCGCTCGATCTCCATGAGCCGCGTGCGGTCCTTGAAGACCGACCGGACGCCGCAGTACTTGCCGGTGTTGTCGAAGAAGGCCATGGCGTTCATCTCGCCGGTGATCCGGCCGCCGTACTTGGTCACGAGGACGAAGTCGTCTATCTTGATCTTGCCCTTCTTGAGAAAGGTGCGGGTCCGGTCCAGGAAGAGCGGCCGCATCTCGGCAGCGATGATGTCGCGCAGGCGCATGCCTATCAGCTCCTTCTTGGTGTACCCGAGGGAATCGGCGAGGTGCTTGTTGACGTAGATGAACTTGCCCTCCCGGTCCGCGATGCACATGAAATCGCTCGACGCGTCGAGGAGGACGCGGTACTTCTCGTCGATGAGCTGATATAGGATGCGGTAGACGAGCGGAAGGTCCGGCTCCTCGAGTTTGCGGCCCAGCTGCCAGAGATTATCGGGATCGATCATGGCGTATGCCCGAAAAAAAAGGGGCGCCCCCCTCGGAGCCCCCCGACCGTCTTCTCAGGAAAGAATTCCCAGCGACATAGGAACCTTCCATCATCGTTATTATTTTAGCACAAAACCCCTTTCATTTCAATAAGAAGAGGAACAAGCAGGCCGGTCCCCCGTAACGGGATCAACGGGGCTTAAAACGGAAGGTCTTGATGATCCGGTCGAAGACCGCTGTGGCGGCCCAATAATCCGAGACGAGGTTCTTGTAGATCAAGACGTAGAGCCCCTCCCCCTTCTCGAAGAAAAGGAGGTGCTCTTTGATGGGGACGTCCTTGGCGTCGGGATGATAGAGGGGGAGCCGGTAGATGCTGACGGCGAGATATTCCAGGGCCGAGGCGCCGCACGGCAGAAGCCTGACTTTCTGCTCCTGCAGTTTATAGCCGGGCAGGTTCTCGGCGGCCGCGGCGCGCGCGTCGGCCAATTCCCGGGCCGTCTCATGCGTCCCGCCGGCCGCCTTCTTCGGATAGACCGTCAAGGTCACGGAGGGACCGAAGCCGACGCCCCTGTCGATCGCCCCGAAGACGTGGACCTGGAAGTACTTCTCCGTCGAGCCGACGGACTCCCGCAGCGTCCACTCTTTAGGATACTGAAAAGAAAAACCTTCGCCTTCATATGTCGCCATCGGCATCTTCATATCGACCTCACGCGCAAAGAAAAAAACCAGCCCCGCGGCCAACGCCACGGCCGCCCCGATGATCCCTATCTTTTTCGTCTTCATGCGCCCCTCATGGTTACGCCGGATCAGTACTCCGCCAGATCAGGATAGTACAATCTGATGACCGTTTTCGCTTCCGCCTCGCCCAGGGCCATGATCGCCGCCCAGGCGTCCTGGTTGAAATCGGTCTCTGCGCCCTTGATCTCATTCCAGACAGCAGCGCCGTTCGTAAAGGCATGAAACTCCTGATCGATGGTATTGTCATAAAGCCTGGCCGGGTCGTCGGGGTCGCCGGCCCGCAGGGGCTGCCCCTGCGTCGTATCGTGGGCCCACCAGGCATGCGTGCCCTCGTGGCCCAACAGGGCCGCGTGCGCGTTGACGCTGGTGGTCCAAAACTCGCTGACATCGATGATGATGGTGTTAAAATATGGCTCGTACCACGCCGCCGCACCCTCCACACCCGACCCGAAACCGATGGGCGTGTTATAAAGGGTGATCCTGTTGGCGATCGCGCTACCGGCGACCGATGCGGCCAAGACATCAAAACCGGCCTGGGCCGCCAGCGCATAGGAACTCGTAGCCGATGCCGTGGCCGACATCTCCACCCCGGACGTACTCAGCGTCCCGGGGTACCCGTTGGAGTCGGTACCGAAGGCTTCGATCTCGTAGTAGTACTTCGTGCCGTTGGGCACGACGTCGATATAGTCCGTATACCAAATAGGCCATCCGTCCATGATCTCGTGAAACGGGCCCGTGGCTGACGTCGCGCGGCTGATGCGGAAATGAGTGGGCGTGAAATTACTGACTGCAAAACTCCACCCCAGCTGGATAAAGCCGTTGTTGCCGCTGGCCCGTAACACGCCCCAATCGACGGAAACCTGAGCCGGCCAGATGAAACCTCCTGCGCCACCTCCGGACCCGAAACCACCGTCTTCCCCTCCGCCACCGCCGCCGCCACCACCACCGCCGCCGCCGCCACCACCGCCGCCGCCGCCACCGCCGTCAGCGCCACCGCCGCCGGCGCCACCAAAAGAACCGCCGCCGCCGCCACCGCCGCCGCCGCCACCGCCGCCGCTGCCGCCGGACGAACCAGCGCCTCCCCCGTATCCCGTGCCGTAATACGCCGTGCTTTTACTGAGGATGCCGTCGGCGCTCAGCGCGATCATGGCCGTCTTCTTGCCGGTCGGGTCCTCCATGATGCGCTCGGCCAGGGCGACGAAGTCGTCGAGCGTCGCGTTGACGACCTTGTAACGGAAGATCTTTTCCTGGAGCTCGAGGATACCGAGCTGGACCGGGACGTCTTTGGTGGCGCTGACATTGACAAAGGTGCCGGCCTGGGCCCGCTCCGCGAACTCGGCCTGACGGATGGCCCCTAAATTGGCTACCGCCTCGTTATCCTCGGCGTCCCCGATGATCCGTTGATAGGAGACAAAGGCGATGCCCGCCAGGATGGCGACGATGAGGACGACGACAGCGACCTCGACGAGCGTAAAGCCTTTTGGCCGCAGACCCGCCAAAGAAAATCGCGTTGGGAGGACGGTCCTTAGCTCCATATGGAAATTATATCATACAAGACAGCTTCAAGGCCTGAATTTCATCCGGGGTGAGCCGGCGCCAGGAACCGGGCTTAAGGTCTCCCAGCGCCAGGGGGCCGTGCCGGACCCTCTCGAGCTCCTCAACGGCATAACCCAGCAAAGCGAACATGCGCCGGATCTGACGCTTGCGGCCCTCGTGGATCGTCATCTCGATCTGCGCGGCGCTGCGGCCCCCTATCCGGCAAGACAGGGTCCTCTTGCCGTCGAGGACGACCCCCTTCTCCAGCTTCTTCTTATCGGCAGGGCTCAGGGCCTTGTCGAGCCGGACGCGGTAGACCTTCTCGACGTCAAAAGACGGGTGTGTCAGGCGGTAGGCGAGATCACCGTCATTGGTCAACAGCAATAAACCCGTCGTGTCCTTGTCCAGCCGGCCGACGGGATTAAGATGCCTGAGTTCTTCGGGAAAAAAATCCAGGACGGTCTTGGCGGCAAAGCGGTCGCGCTTCGTGGTCACGACGCCCTTGGGCTTGTGGAAGAGAACATAGGCCTTCTCGTGGGGGCCGAGGGGCCGGCCGTCAAGAAAGACGCGGTCGCTTTCGGGACGGACGATGAACGAGGGCTCGGTGATGACGCGGCCGTTCACGCTGACGCGGCCGGCAAAGATAAGGGTAAGGGCTCCTCGGCGGGAAGACGCGCCGCTGCGGGAGAGGAAGACCTGCAGGCGCATTCAGGACTCGGCCGGGCCGATGCGGTCCTTGACGATGGCGAGGATCTCTTCGGGCCGGCAGGGCTTGGCGACCACGCAGTGGCTGCCGACCTGCGTGCCCTCCGTCTCCTGCTCCTGCTTTGTCATGATGGAGGTCAAAAAGATCACGGGGATATCGCGCGTCTCGGGGTCCCGCAGGAGCCGGGCGGCCACGTCGCTGCCGTCCACGTCGGGCAGTATCAGATCGAGGATGATGAGATGAGGATGCTCCTTCTTCGCCAGGTCCAGGCCCTCCTGGCCCGTCGGGGCCATGAAGACCCGATAGCCGCCGCGCCGCAACGAAGCGCTCAGCGACTCCAGGATGTCTTTCTCGTCATCGACCAGCAGGATGGACTTCACGGCTCACCTCTTTTTTTATTATAACACACTCCGGGCCGGGCCAAAGCAAAAAGGAGGCCATGAACAAAAGGGAGGTCACGGCCGCGCGGCTTGCGGCAGAGGCCCATCGGGGCGCACGATCTCCTCCTGGGCCTGGCGGATCCGCTCCTGCATGCGCGGGTGCGTGCTCAGGACCTCGAAGACGCGGCCGCTGGGCCCCTTCTCGGTATTCAGGAGTTCCAGGGCCCGGACAAAAGCGTTCGGGTCGTAACCGGCCGCCTTCATGTATTTCACGGCGAGCTTGTCCGCGAAGAGCTCATCCTGCCGGCTGTAGCCGCGGGACAAGAGGTCATAGACGACGTTGGAGACGCCCGCGACGTTCTCGGCCAGCGCCGGATCCTTGCTGCCGAGACCTGCCAGGGCCACGGCCAGGAGCATCTGTGTGCCGAGCGCCGACTGCATCCTCTTCACCGAGTGCTTGGCCGCTATGTGCGCCACTTCATGCGCCAGGATGCCGGCGGTCTGGGCCTCATCGAGCCTGCTCAGGAGGCCGCTGTAGATATAGACGTACCCGCCGGGCAGGGCGAAGGCGTTCAAGTCCTCGTTATCGAGGACCGAAAAGTGATAGACGAGCTCGGTCCGGTCCGAGACGCGCGCGATGCGCTGGCCGATGAGGTTCACCCGGCGCTGCGCGGCGGGGTCCGGCAGCATCCGGTCCTCCTTCTTGATGATGCCCTCGGCCATGCTGCGGCCGATCTGCACCTCCTGGGCGTCATCGATAAAGATCCACTCCTCGCGCTGCGTCGCCGGATTATACACCGTCGCGCACCCCGCGAGCATCACGGCCAACGCCAGCAAGACAAGGGTCTTCATGTCAACAATGCCCTGATCTTCTCCGGGATCTTCCGGGGACGCATCTCCTTATCGATCAAGACGTGCGCCGTCCACCCCTCGGCCAGGACCTTTTCTTCGCCTTGCCGCGTCACGCGGTAGGCGAACCGGAGACTCGAGTTCTTGACCTCTTCGGGCCACGTCGCGACGGTCACCGTCTCGCCGTAGCGGGCCGGCGCCCTGTAGGTGCAATGCGCCTCGGCCACCGCCATGAAGAGCCCTTCCTTTTCCACGTCGCGGTAGTCCAACCCCTGGGCCAGCAGATACTCGGTGCGCCCCACCTCGAACCAGACGAGGTAATTGGAATAATAGACGATCCCCATGTTGTCCGTCTCGGCGTAACGGACCTTCATCGATGTCGTGTGGACCTTCTTCATCAGCGGGCTCCTTATTTTATCGCCTGCGCGCGCAGCTGGCCGCAGGCGGCGCGGATATCCCCGCCGCGGGGCCGGCGCAGCGTCACGTCTATGCCGTGCCGGGAGAGATAACTCTTGAAAAAAAGCGCCTCCAGCTTCGTCGGCGCCTGGAAGGCGCCCCGTGTCTGCGCCTCATTATAGGGGATCAGGTTGATCTTGACGTTCATCCCGCGCACCAGCTTGACCAGGCCGCGGGCGTCCTCGACAGAAGTATTGTACGACCCCAAAAGGACATATTCAAAGGTGACCTTGCGCCCCGTTTCCTCGATGTAGGTCTTGACCGCCGGCAGGAGGCGCTTCAAGGGATCGAGGCGGTTGACGGGCAGGATCTCGGAGCGCTTCTCGTCCGTCGCGGCATGGAGCGACACGGAGAGCTCGAGCTCCAGCCCCTCCCCGGCGAGGCGCGTGATGGCGCCGGCGAGACCGCACGTGGAGACCGTCATCCTGCGTATCCCCAGATGCAGCCCTTTCTCCTCGTTCAGGATACGCACCGAGCGCAGCAGATTGTCGTAATTGTCGAGCGGCTCGCCCACGCCCATGAAGACGACGTGGCTGACAGGGTCTTCGGGAAGGTGCCGGCGCACGGCAAGGAGCTGACCCACGATCTCGGCCGCCGACAAGTTCCGCTTAAAGCCCGACGCTCCGCTGGCGCAGAAGGCGCAGCCGAAGCGGCACCCCACCTGCGTCGAGAGGCACGCCGTCCAGCGCCCCTCGTGCGGGATCGCCACGCCCTCGATGCGGGCGCCGTCTTTCAGCCGGAAGAGGAACTTGCAGACACCGTCGGCCGCCTTCTGGACCTTTTCGGCGTCCATCCCCCCGATGACGAAGGACGCGGCCAGGCGCGCACGCAGGGGCGCCGGGAGGTTCGTCATCTGCGAAAGGTCATCGACGCCCTTGACATACAGCCACCGGAAGACCTGGGCCGCGCGGTAGCGCTCGATCCCCAGCTTCGCGAAGCGCGCCTCCAGTTCCTTCAGGGTAAGGTCCCTTATCTCTTCAGCCACGACAAAAACCCCCGGCCGGCCCGCTTGATCTCGACGCGGTCGCGCACGCGCACCGGCCCGTCGCACAGGACGACCGCGAAGACGCCCTTCTTGGGCATGGCGCACGTGCCCGTCCTCTTCATGATCGCGCAGCCGTCATGGCACTCCTTGCCGATCTGGCTGACGCGCAGCTCGACCGTCGCGCCGATGCGGATCGTGTCGCCGACGCGCACGGACCGCAAGTCCACGTCCTGCGTCGTGATATTCTCGCCGAAGATCCCGGGACGAAAGTCCACGTCCGCAACGCGGCTCGTGCGCTGGGCCGCCTCGATCGTCTCGATGCCCAAAAGGCTCACCTGCCGCCGTCCCGGCCCGGCATGGGCATCGTCCTCGATCCCGTGGCCCGCGCGCAGCATCGCGCCGCTGACCATCGACTTCGGCCGCCCCTTTTCACTGCTGACGTTGATGGAAAAAACTTTTCCTGTCATCATCTATTCCGGAAAGTGAGACAAACAGCCAGGCTCTTTGTCTCAAATTCGCGGTTCAAAAATGAGACAAAGAGCCTGGCTGTTTGTCTCATTTTTTGCCGGCCGGGTAATCGCTCTTGCCGCCGGTCTTGCGCAGCAGTCTCAGGTCGCTGATGACGATGCCGGGCTCCTCGGCCTTGGCCATGTCATAGACCGTCAGGGCCGCGACGGCGCAGGCGGTCAGCGCCTCCATCTCGACGCCCGTGGCGTCCTGGGCCTTGACGCGCGCGCTGATCCCCAGCGCCTTGCGCCCCCACGAAAAAGAGATGTCGACGTGGGTGACGCGCACGGGATGGCATAAAGGCAGCAGGTCGGGCGTCGCCTTGGCCGCCAGGATACCGGCGCTCTGGGCCGCCGCCAGACAATCTCCCTTGGCCAGGACCCTGCGCCTCATCTTCTTGAGCGTCCTCGCCGATGCCCGCACCGTGACCCGCGCCACGGCCTCCCGCCGCGTCCTGTTCTTATCCGTGATATCGACCATCTTTATTCCCATAGCGGCTCCTTTGCGCGCTGTCTTTGCTCGGGCGGCCGGCGCGACCGTTTCCGGGCCGGATGGGGACCCTCGCCCGGCAGACAATAAGTTTTTTGGCAAGCGTCGGCAAGGGATTGCGACGCGTGCGGAGGCGAA
>CAZDLS010000024.1:0-17427 GCA_964506425.1 uncultured Planctomycetia bacterium
GTTAATGGAGCGTAATGTCGGAACTGCAAACCGAAGCAGACGGCGGAAAACTTCGTCTGACGGTAGAGGGGGACTCCATCCGATACAACGGACGGCTAGAATATCATTATACCACCCTTATGCCGCTTGACAACCCGTCGGGGGAGGTCTATGATAACGGCAATATGACGACGCTCCTGCGTGTCCTCAAAGGCCCGACGCTCTTTTTGCGCCGGCTCTACGACTGGACCCTCCACTGGGCCAAGACGCCCAGGGCCCCGGCCGCCCTCTTGGGCATCGCCTTCATGGAGAGCTCGTTCTTCCCCATCCCGCCGGACGTCCTCCTCATCCCGATGGTGATCGCCAAGCCGGTCCGGTGGCTCGGCTTCGCCGCCCTGTGCACGCTCGGCTCGCTCCTCGGGGCTCTGCTGGGGTATGCCATCGGCTGGGGGCTCTATGAGACGGTGGGACAGTGGATCGTGGCGACCTACCACCTGGAAGAGGCGATGGTCCTGGTCGGCCAGAAATACCAGGAGAACGCGTTCCTGGCCGTCTTCACCGCTGCGTTCACGCCCATCCCGTTCAAGGTCTTCACCATCTCGGCGGGGCTCTTTCGCATCGACGTGGCGACGCTGCTGGTCGCCTCGCTCCTCGGCCGCTTCGGCCGCTTCTTCCTCGTCGCAGGGAGCCTGCGCCTCTTCGGCCGCCGCATCGCGGCGACCATCGAAAGATACTTCGACGTCTTCTCCCTCGTCTTCGCGGCGCTCCTCATCGGCGGCTTTTGCCTCGTCAAATACGTCCTCAAATAGCAGGCCCGGCCGTTCTTGCGGCCGGGCCTATCCGTTGGTCTCTTTTAAGAAATTATGCGCTGGCCTTGCGTACGTTCGTGGCCTGCTCGCCCTTGGGTCCCTTTTCGACTTCGAACTCGACCTCCTGGCCCTCCTCGAGGGTCTTATAGCCTTCCTGCGCGATCGCGCTGTAGTGCACGAAGACGTCGGTGCCGGCGTCCGTGGTGATGAACCCAAACCCCTTTTGGTTATTGAACCACTTCACCTTGCCCCTTGCCACTGCCTTGCCTCCTTCCTTCGCCGGACCACAAAAAAACCGCACCCCGGAATTCAGCGGGAGTACGGTTCACTTCTTGTGGCGGCACGCGTGACACATATGTTACCTTCAATGTAAACAAAAAATCCGTCGCTGTCAATCAAAATTTCTGCTAACCCGGTATCAGAACGTGACTTCCACGTGCGTGCGCAAAAACAGGGCCTCGTCCCGGTTTTGGTAAAAGTCCCCGGGAAAAAGGACCTCGGCCAAGAAATAGGTCTTCACGTTCTTCGTGATCTTGTACGCGAGCTGGCCTTGCACGAGGTGCCCCTTCTCCTTGCCGCGGCCCGAATAGACCGCGCTCGCCCCCACCTGCTCCTCCGCCAACAGATAATTGTAATGAAGATCGACGCTCGTCTTTTGTGTGGGCCGGAAGCTCGCCCCCAACCGCCAAATCTCAAGATTGGTCCAGTAATAGCCGACCCCGGCCTCGTTTCCCGTCTGCAACGACATCAGGTCCGATATCCAGGAATAGCGCGAAAAAAGAGGGTCCCACGCCTCCTGGCGCGCGGTGGCGCGGTCGTCGCCGGAGAGATAGATAAAACCGAGGCTCACCTCGTGCGGCCCGTGTGCGCCGCTGAACGTCCGGTCGACGAAGAGATAGCCGCCGAAGGCGCGGCGCGCGGCCGGCCCATAATCACCGAACTGCCAGGCATACTGTCCGCGCAGCGTATACGCCCCGCGCTCATAGCGGGCGAAGGCACCGTGGGTATAGATATCGCTGCGGCGGACCTGCAGGCCTTGACCGCCCTCGGCGGTCTCGCGCTTGTAAATGAAATACGGCTCTAAAAAGAGCGGATCCAAGACCTTGCTCTGCCAGTCGACGATGATCCCCTCCTCATCCGTCGTGTTGAGCGGCTGGGGCGCCTTGTCGCGCGCGGGGGTCGCTGCCCTGACGAGCCGGGTCTCGTTGATGACGGGGAAAAACTCCTCGTCGCGGGGATCGTTGACGTAGACGAGGTCGAGGCGGTTCTTCTCGTCCGCGTCCCAGCTCAGCCGCGCGGCATTGAAGTACCGCGTCCGGGAACCGTCCCCCGGCGTGCCGTCGTAGATCAGGAACCCCTCCCCGTACAGCCCGAGGAGATCCTGCCGCCCCAAGACGAGGTCCAGGTCCCACGGCAGCTCCTTGAACGCGACGTACAGGTTATCAAAGATGACCTCATTGACGTCGTAGTGGTACCCTTTCTTGGAGGCCGTCTTGTCCGGCGCCGAACCCGTCGTGCCGGCGAAATAGGCATAGGCCTTGTTCTCGTTGGTCAGCTTGAGGAAGACGGTCACCGCCTCCTCGATATCAAGCTCTCCCCAGACGGACGTGCGCAGCCGGAAATAGTTCCGGTTGTCCTTGACGCCGTCGTCCATGTCCCTCCAGTTGCGCCAATACTCGTGACGCCACCGCAGGGACGCGCCCGGCTTAAAACCGGTCTCGGCCCGGGCCGGACCTGCCCCGACGATGAGGCACCAGACGACCAACCCTCCCCCGATGCGGACGAACCGCTTCATGGCCTGGCCTTACCCTGCTGTACCTGCCTCCGGCTCCGCCTGGGTGTTCTCATCGACGAACTTCTTGATCTCCTCGAAGTTCTCGATGATGAGACGCGCCTTGCTCAGGCCGAAGGAAAACGGATACCGGTCTTCCTCGCTGCGCTTCAGGATCAGCACGGGCTTGCCCTTGAACTCGCCTCTTTCGATCACAACGACCTCCTTCTTGGTGGTTAACGATCCCTGCGTGGAAAGCGGACCGCCCCCTCGGTTTCTCCTATCTGTTCCTTCACCCCGGCCGGCCCCAAAAGCTCCCTGATCAGGTGCGCCGGCAGATCCGTGATCCCGGAGAGCGCGGTCGCGTATTGCGCGCGGATGCCTTCAAGGTCTTCGTCCTTCTCGCGCTCCAGGTACCGGATGGTGTCGCGCTCGCGCTGATCCGGAGGTTCGTCCGCGTGCTCGGCGATGACCGCGAGGGCGTCCTGATCAAAGTCGAACGGCAGGCCGTCCACCGGGGTCAGGGCCTCCTGGGCACGCGTCGGGATGGTGCCGCGTTTCTTGAGCTCTGCCACGAACGCGCGCTGGCGTTCGCGCAGGGCGCGCCTCATCTCCTGCGACGCCTCGGCGATCGCCTCACGCTGGGTGAGGGTCACGGGGATCCCCGTGAGCTCCTCGATCTTCACGATGAGCGGCGGCCTCTGCTCAACGGCCCGCTCCTGCGCGGCCGCGGCCTGCCCACAACACGCCATCATCACGAGAAACGCGAACACCCCCCGGAACATCCCGTCCCCATGCACTTTCCAGATCATCTTGGAAACTGTTTCACGAAAGGCTTGGAAGCTGTTTCCCGAACAAAAAGAAGGCGGCGCTCACGACATTCCCTTGACCTTGAGCGCCTCGCCCAGGTCCTTGAAGGCCTGGCGCCACTCGGAGAGATGTTGGTCGTCGATCGCCGCCATCTGGTCCATCAGTTCCCGGTGGCGGCAGCAAAGACCAAAGTAGATGTTCTGTGCCTTCCAAAAATCGAGGGACAGCTTCAGGTCATCCGCCACACGCAGGAAGCCCAAGAGCTTTCTGATAAGCTGGACGTCCTGCGGGGCGGCGGCCACCTGCTCCATCATGGCACCCACCCGAAGACTGGCCTTCAGGTTCAAGGCGGCCGTGTCGAGCCGGGCGCCGCAGCGCTGGGCCTCTTGCGCCAGGTCACGGAAGCGTTCGAGCCTCGGGTCAGACTCCTCCAGATAACGCGACAGGTCCGTGTTGAGGACGAAGCTCACGACCGCCTTGAAGTAATCGGGCAGCGGCTGGTTGATGTTCTCCATGACCTGAAGCAGCGACGAGTGGTGCTCGTAGATACGGCGCAGGGCCGCTTCGATCTCGGCGTGCGTCTCGGTGAATATCTGGTCGATGATACGGCGCTGCTCGTCCTTGAAGAGATGCCACAGGGAAAAACTGTGGCTCGTGAAGTTGCGGTCGATGAGCCGGATGACCTCCGAGACCCCCCCGCGCAGAAAGGTCTCCTTCAAGGCCTGCTGCATCTTCTGGAAGTCCGCATCGCTCTTGAAGGACCGCGCCCCGCCCACCACGTTGTGGTCGCCCATGTGCACCACGGCAAAGCTGATGTCGTCCTCCTCCAGAGTCACGAGCGACCGCAGATGCACGCATCCGGAGACGAGCTTCTGCCGGCCCAGCTCCGAGCGCTCATAGGCCAGTTGCTCGGCCTCGTACTTGTAGATCTGCGTCTTGGGATCGTACGGCGCGAAGATCGAAGAGACGGCGTAGTGGACGCCGACGCGCAAAAGGTCCAGGGTCGCCGGCCCCACGAAGCGCCGGTAGACCTTGGCCCCGTCGCCATACGACTTGATGTTGCTGACGGCGCGCGCCAGGGTCCCGACATACGCCTCCTCCAGCGCGACACCGCTCGCCTGCCGGGCAAGCTGCATCGCGCGGGCGGCGTACTGCATAATCTGGATCGTCTCGATCCCGGTGATATCGTCGAAGAACCATCCGCAGCTCGTAAACATCAGCATGGCGTGACGCTGCATCTCCAGCAGCATCATCGCCTTGCGCTCTTCCTGATAGGAAAGCTTCTTGACGGCATGCTCCCCGAGAAAACGCGCCCTGTTCTCCGGCGAACGGTCGGCGACGACGTCGATATAGGCGTTGCGGGCTTCCCAGGGATCGCGCAGGAGACCCTGGGACTGTTCTTCAAAGATCCGGACCAGGTTATCGCGCAGCCAATCCATGGCCCCGCGCAGGGGCGCGCGCCACTCCTGGTTCCAACCCGGGTTGCTGCCCGAATTGCAGCCGCAGCCGGCACGCCAGCGCTCCACGCCGTGAAAACAGCTCCACGAGGACTCCTCGACGATCTGGACCTCGTGGGTCGGCGGATGCAACTCCAGGAACCGGCCGTAGTTGACGAGCTCGACGCCCTTCTCCTGCTCCAGGCGGTACAAGCAATATGCCAGCGCCATGTCGCCGAAGCGGTGGTGGTGGCCGTACGTCTCGCCGTCCGCCGCGATGTGGACGAGCTGCGCCGCGCCGTCGTCCGGCCTAAAAAGAGACAGAAGCTTCCTGGCAAAGACCTCGCCGTTGCTCAGGAGGCCCGCAAAGGCGACCTGCTGAGACGTCGGCCCATCATAAAAAAAGAGGGTCATCTTCTTGCCCGACGGCAACGGGCACAGGTACGGCCGATTCGGATCGACCCGGGCCCCCGCAACATCGCCCCACTTCTTCTCGCCGATCTTGCGTACCTTCGCGGCCTGGCCCGGCGCCAGGATCGTGAAGGCGATGCCGGACTCGGCCAGCACCTCCAGGGTGGCGGTGTCCGCCGCGGTCTCGGCCAGCCACATCCCCTCGGGCTCGCGGCCGAACCGGCGGCGGAAGTCTGCGATGCCCCAGCGGACCTGCGTGCGCTTGTCGCGGCTGTTCGCCAACGGCATGATCACATGGTTGTAGACCTGCGCCAAGGCATTGCCGTGGCCGTTGAACCGCGCGCGGCTCTTCTTGTCCGCCTCAAGAATGGCCCGGTAGATCTCGGGATGGCGGCGCTCCATCCAGGACAACAGCGTCGGGCCGAAGTTGAAGCTGACGCGCTCATAATTGTTGACGATATCGACGATCCGGCGCTCGCTGTCGAGGATGCGCGAGGCGGCATTGGGTTCGTAGCACTCCGCCGTGACGCGCTCGTTCCAGTCGTGAAAGGGATAGGCGCTATCCTCGCGCTCGACCTCCTCGAGCCACGGGTTCTCCCTTGGCGGCTGATAAAAATGCGCGTGGATGCAGACGAAACGGTCCATGGAATACCTCAACTTGGCATGATCATTTCCGGCGGACAGGAACGGCTGACCGCCCGGCCTGCGGCGTGCTGCGCCGAAGGTCCTGCTGCGTTCCCTGCGGCGCGCCCTGTTTCATTTTTTGTGGCGCGTCGTGTTTCACTTTTTGCACTGAATCCTGTCCCACTTTTTGCGGCGCGTCCTTTTTCGGTTTCTGCGGCGCTGGCCCCGCATCCTGCGCGCCCGCCTTCTCGGGAAACGCCTTCACAGGCGCCTTATTATCTTGCTTCGGCTCTCCAAGATGCTCGACCGGGCCCTTAGGGCGCGCAGCAGCGTCGCCCTCTTCGATCGTATCCTGCAGGCGCGGTCTCTCTACGGGTCCGTCCTGGGCCTTCTGACGTTGGTCCTGAAGGCGGCCGCGGTCCTTTTGAAGGCCGGGGTCTAAACGGTCCTTCGCGCCTTCCTGGATGTGACCCCTCTCCCGCTCCATGGGAGGACCCTGCCGGTCCGGATCGGCCTTGACGTGACGCACCTTGTGCGGGTCACGCACAGGCCTGCCCCGCTCCTGGCGCACCCGCTGGAGGCGCTGATGCATCTTTTCTTTCGTCTGCGCCCAGTGCTGGCGCCGCGCCTCGGGGATATGCCGGGCTGCCGCCGGCGGCTGAAACCGCCCGACCGACGTGGCAAATCCCGGCCTGACCGGGACCGCCTCGCCGATCACCTGCCCCTGCCTGTCAAAACTCTTCACATAGGGCGTCTCGTCATAGGACTCGACGTCCGTCGTGCCCTCCTGGTAGCGCGTGGCCCACTCTGTGCCGCGGGCGCCGGCCACGGCCGTCGGCGTGCGGATCTCGAACGCCGCCCCGGCCGGCAGGCTGCGGATGATCGAAAAGACCTCGCCTTCGAGGAGCTCGACCTTTTCCTCTTCCTGCAGCAGCAGGACCGCCGTCGTCCCCTCTTCGACGCGCACGACGTTCTGGTCCCCTTCGTCAAAACCGAGCTCGACGTAAGAACCACGGCCCGTCTTGATGGTCGTGCCGCTCTCAAGGAGGGCGCCTTCTTGGGCCGCGCCAAAAGACGCCTGGTTGGCCGGCTTCACCTGCGCATCCCCCTCCAGGGCGATCACCTCGACCTGAAGGACCTCGGTGGCCCCGGCCGCCGCCTCACCGGCAGCCGTCTCCTCGACAGCCGTCTCCCCGGCAGAAGCCCGCCCCCCGACGAGCCGCGATCCGGAGGACGGTGCGTCTTGCCGAGAGACCAGGACTTGAGCCTCAAGGCGCCCCGCGCAGACAAAAAGCCCTGCCATCAACAGAACGGGAAGACAGCGTCCCTTCTTCATGCAACCCTCTTGGTCTATCCGACGAGCTTATCGAACTCCTCGACGGACAGGGCCGGTGACGTCAGGAAACCCACGCCCGTCAGCTTCATGAGCTCTGCGGAGACCTTGATCGCCTGACCGCCGTTCGGAAAATCCACGATAAAGGCCAGGTCGTACGGACCCAGCAGCGCGTGCATCGATTGGACCTTGCCGCCGGCTCCCTCGATGATGGTGCGCGCCTTTTTAGTCCGCTCTGCCGATGCGCCCTTGAGCGCCTCAGCCGTGTACTTTCCCAACATCAGGTACATCGCCATGACGTCCTCCCTTCGCCTTGTGCGCGCCGCCGCCTAAACGGCCGCGCTCTCCTGTTTAGAATCCCTTAAAAACAACACGCACGTGCTGACCCTCTGGGAGATCCCCTTCATCCAGGCCATGTCGCTCGCCTCGGCCATGCCGAAGATATTGATATCCGCCGGCGGCGCCTGCGCCAAAACGTCGTCGAAGCGGCCCACCAGGACCCACGGCTCGACATCGCCGGGCAGGCGCATCACGCGGCGCAGCTTCGCGAGATAATTCTGGGCATCCACCCTCTCCTGCTCGCCGGCCACCGCCTGAAGCAGCCGCAGCTTCCCGTCCCAGTTCTTCTCCAGTTGCAGCGCGACCAGGATCGCCAGGTCCAGGTTCGGGCTGCCCTGGCGGATCCACAGGTTGACCGTCTCTTTCTGTCCCAGCCCCACCTTGGCGTGCCAGACAAAGACCATGATGCCCAGGTCCAGGACCGCGCCCTTGCGCAGGAGCTCCTGGATTATCTTGTCTTTTTCGGAGGACGCCCCCAGCTTCACGAAGAGGACGTTCGGCGGAAAGACCGTGCCCTTCTGCGACTCCATGATAATGGAGGCCGCCTGCATGAAGTTATCTCCCGCGGCGCACATCGAAGAGGCCAGGATCCCCGCTTCCTGGAGCGGCCGGGTGATGAGGGACAAGTCATCAAGGCTCTTCTTATGCTCTGCCAGCTCCTCGGCCTGGGTATGGTGCCAGCAGACCTTGAAGAGCTGGATCCGGCCGCTGGGAAAGGCGACCGCCTTCAGGAAGTCGACGATCCCGACCCACTCCCGAGGCTTCTCGACGGGGATCAGGAGGTTCGGCTTCCAGATCTTGGGGTGATAAGGCAGCTGCTGGGCGATCTTGAGCGCCTGCTCGGCGAAAAAGATGAAGAGACCCTTGCGCACGTCCGGCCAGTAACGCCGGGTCTGGCTGCTGAAGAGCAGGACATACACCCCTACCGTCGTGCCGAGGGCGACGACGCTGAAAAGGGGATTGATCAGGAACATCGCGTAGAAACACCCGACCGCGCCCAAGAGCGAGATGACGGGGTGGACACGGAAGGTCGGACGGAAGCTCACGATGCCGATCGTCTTCTCGATGAAGACCGACGCGTTGAGCGTGCCATACGTGATCAGGAAGAACATCGTGAGGATGACGGCGATGACGTTGAGGGTGCCCATCGAGATGGCGGCGAGCGCGATGAAGGCGGTCAACAGGACGGCCGGCGTCGGCTCCCCGCGCTTGTTGATGCGCTCGAAGGTGCGGCCGATGGGCAGGACGCGGTGGCGGCTCATCGCGAAGAGCGTGCGCGGCGCCGCGACGAACATGCTCAGGGCCGAGGAAAGGGTGGCGCCCATGACGCCCGCGACGACGATGCCGCGCCAACGGCTGTGGTCGATGATAAAGGTGGTATGGACGACGAGGTCTTGGGGGTCGGAGGTATGGGCGAACCACACGCCCAGCGCCACGTAGATGACGAACGTGATCCCGATGGCCGAGAGCGTCCCCCGCGGGATGCTCTTCTCCGGTTCCTTAAGCTCTCCCGACATGCTCACCCCGGCGAGGATCCCCGTCACCGCCGGAAAGAAGATCGCAAAGACCCGCCAGAACGGGACCTCGCCGACACCGGTCCAGAAGCCGGAGGCGTGCGCCACGACCTTGTCGCTCAGAAAGACCGAGAAAAGCGACCCCACGATGACCGCCATGACGACGTACTGGAGCCGGAACGCCAGGCGGGCGCTCAGATAAGAGACGATGAGAAGGACGCCCCACAGCACGATGCAGACGGTCTTGAAGTCGTGCCCCGGAAAGACCCACGCCCAGCACTCCGCAAAACCGGCGATGTAAAAAGCCACGGAGATCGCCTGCGAGAGATACAGCGGTATACCGATGGCCCCGCCCACCTCCAGGCCCAGAGACTTGGCGATGAGCGCGTACGCCCCGCCGGCGCCGAGGCGCACGTTCGTCGTGATGCTCGAGATCGACAGGCCCGTGAAGAGCGTCACCGCGTTCGCGATGACGATGATCCCCAGGGCCGGCACGAGGCCCACCTGGCCGACCACCCACCCCAGGCGCAGGTACATGATGACGCCCAGGATGCTCAGGAACGTCGGCGTGAAGACCCCTTCGAACGTCGTGAACCGCTTATTCATCCCTCATCCCTCACTGCCACGAAAGTGAGACAAACAGCCAGGCTCTTTGTCTCACACAAACAGCCAGGCTCTTTGTCTCATTTTTGAACCGCTAATTTGAGACAAAGAGCCTGGCTCATTGTCTCACCTGGCTCATTGTCTCACATTTTGAGCATCAACCCCAGACCTGCCAAAAACTCCAAGAAGGTGAACAACAAGACAAAAACCATAGCTCGTTACATTATAATGGGTTAGGGGCCTGTCGGCAATAAGATAAGGGGACCCCAAAACGGCTACTGCAATGGCAGGGTGAAATGAAAAACAGAGCCTTTGCCAAGTTCTGACTCGGCCCAGATGCGGCCGTTGTGGGCCTGGACGATCTGCTTGGCGATGAACAATCCGAGACCGCTCCCCTGCTTCTGCGAGGCCGCGCCGAACTGATGAAAACTCTGGAAGAGCTGCGGCATGTCCTGAGGTGCGATCCCAGGACCCGTATCCCGGACCGTCACATGGAGGGCGTCGCCGTCCCGGCGGGCCTCGATGCCGACGCTGCCGGTCCGGGTGAACTTTACCGCGTTCGTCACCAGGTTCAAGACGACCTGCGTCACCTTGTCCTTGTCGCACACGAGCCGGGGCAGATCCCTCTCGATGCGGACCGTCAGCGCCAGGCCCTTTTCGTCGGCGAGGGGCCGCACGGTCTTCATCACCTCGTCAAGGATCTCCGGCGCGTCGTGCCACGCCCGCACCAGCCGCAGCTGCCCGGATTCGACCCTCTGAAAATCCAGAATATCGGTCGAGAGCCTGTGGAGCCAGTCGATGCTCCGCAAGGCCACGTCCAAAAACTCCTTCTGCCCCGCCGAGACCGGCCCTTGAAGGCCCTCGGCGACCAAGGCGACACCCTCGCGGATGGCCGCCAGGGGGGAACGCAATTCGTGGGACGCGATAGAGATAAAACGCGACTTGATCTCCATCGCCTGACGGACCTCCTCCTCCATCCTCTTCTGCTCGGTGATGTCGCGGCTGATGGCCGAGACGCCGATGACCCGGCCGCGCCGGTTATAGAGCGGCGAGACGGTCATGGAGATATCAAGGAGGCGGCCGTCCTTGGTCAGACGTTTCGTCTGGAAGTGGTGCAGGCGTTCCCCGCGCGCCACGCGCTCGAGGACCTCCTTGATCTCCTTCTGATGCGTCACGGGGACGATATAGGAGATGTGCCGGCCGACGACCTCCTCGGCCGTGAAGCCGAACATCCCTTGGGCGCCCTGGTTCCAGGTCAGGATCTTGCCTTCGAGGTTCTTGCTGATGATCGCGTCGTCAGACGAAGAGACGATGCTGGCCAGGCGCGCCAGCTCATGCTCCATCTTTTCGCGGGCAGCCAGCTCGCGCCTTAAGACCATCCCGCCGGCGACCAACAGGAAAACCGCCAGCGCGCTGCCGAAGGCCAAAAAGACAAGCGCCGTCGTCGCGGCGCGGGTCACGCGGCCATCCGTCGCGGCGATGAACGCCTGCTGGTCGAAGCGCCACTCTGTCACGAGTTTCTGGATCCGGTCGATCAGCTCTTCCCCGCGGTCCGTCTCGATCAGATCCTCAGCCGCCTTTGAACCCTGGCGCTCATAAAAGACGAGGACCTGACGCAGGAACTCGCCCGTCTGGCCGATCAGCTTCTTTAGGGTCTCATAGCGCTGCTTCGACAACGGCAAAACGAGGAGAGAGCCCGTCTCTTTAAGATCTTGGGCGACCAGTGTCTCAAGCGGAGCAAAGTCATCCATGTAAGAAAGGTCTTGGGTGATGACGAAGCCGCGGACCGCCGACTGCATCGTCACCATGTTCCCCAAAGACCGCTCCAGCAACGTCAGGATCCGGTACCCCCTTTGACGTTCTTTCGTGGCCACGTTGTATTGACGGATGGTCAGGTAGGATATGACATTGAAGAGCAGAAGGACGCCCAGCATGACAAGCAGGAAGTTGCTGAGCCGGCGGGAAAGTACCTTGTCGGAGATGTTTTTATCCATGGGAAACAGCCGCGGCGGATGACCTGTTGAAGGGGTCAACCCGCGTCAGGGCCTTCAAGGGCCTTTCGGATCGCTTCGACGACCTCTTCCGCCTTGCAGGGCTTGGAGATGAAGGCGTTGGCGCCGGCTTCCCGAAAGGCTTCCTTCTTCTCCGCGTCCAGTGCCCCTGACACGACGATGACCGGTATCATCTGTCCCTGTAGCGTCATGTGGATGTTGCGCAGCGTGGCCATGCCGCCGCCGGCGGGCATGGAGATATCCAGGATGATGCAATCCGGGCTCTCCTTGTGTACCAGGGTCACCCCCTGATAGGCGTCCATGGCCGCCGCCACCTCAAAACCGGCCTGCTTGAGCCGGACCCCCAATACCTTGACCCAATCCCTGTCATCATCGACAATAAGGACCTTCGGCATGACTCCCTCCCAGGAAACGGATACGTGGAATATTGATTAATTATACCCTTTTTCGCAAAAAAGGCAAAGCGGGAAGTGGGGTCGCGGGAAGTGGGGTCGCGGGAAGTGGGGTCGCGGGAAGTGGGCGCGAGAAGCGGGGCCGGGGGTTGTGAGGTGGGACCCCGGACCGCTGACCCCTTTAGAACCTTATCCGGAACATGCTTTAGACAGCCTTTACCCCGGCGCATGCGGGCCGGCCGGCCCAGGGGAGTCGCCCTCTGCTGTGGTAAGTTTTGACATGACGACAAGCTCCAAATTCGCAAAATCAAAGGGCTTTAACACATAATTATATGCCCCCAACCCTATCGCCCTCTTGATCTTTTCCTCATCTTGTACAGCGGTAGCCATCACCACGCCAAGCTTGGGATCGATCTCTAAGATCCTCTTCAATGTCTCCAGGCCATCCATGCCCGGCATCCTCATATCCAGCAAGACTGCCGATACCTTTACGGAGCTGATACATTGCAACGCCTGCTCGCCGCTTTCCGCCTCAAAGACATCAAATCCCCTGCGTTTAAAGAACTCCCTTAAGACCCTGCGGACTCCCTCTTCATCATCAACGATCAAGATCGATCTTCTCTCTTGCTCGGCAGGCCCTCGAAAAGTGCGCTCTCCGGCCTTTACTGTCCTTTTGATCTGCGCCACCAATTGCAAGACATCTATATCCTTGCTTAATACTTCGTTTGCTCCGGCTTCGCGTGCTGCCCGCTCGATCTCAGAGGTCAAGGCGCCGGAGTAGATCACTATAGGAACGTTTTGCCGAAACTCCCTCACCTTTTTCACAACCGAAAGGCCGGATTCCCCGGCCAGCCTGACGTCAAGAATCAGAAGATCAAAGGGTTCTTTGAAAATAATTTCCAATGCCTGTGCGGCGCCGGGAACGCTTGCGACCTCATACCCCTCTCTTCCCAGGGCCTGCCTCAGAAGCTCCCGGACACGCACCTCATCATCCACGATAAGAATTTTTGGCATGATCAATCCCCGGAGCTTTCTTTCCCGGCTTCTCCCTCGGCAGTGTACTCTTTTTTCGAAACCCCCAGTTTTTCCGCCATCGCCTCCAGTCGTCCAAAAAGAGCTGCCGCTTCGTTGTCCGGGAGCGGCTCAAATGTCCGGATCACATCTGTCCTTACTATCGGCTCGTCGTTTCTGCCTAAAGAATGCCTGCGCTTAATAAAATACGCGGTCCCTCCTAACAGGGCAACGGTCAACAGGATCGAGATGGCGGCGACGGCGATGGTCCGCATCCCGGATCGTTTACTTTTGGCCGGCGGGCCTTTTTCTTCCGGATGAAGGATCTTATACTGTATGGTGGAGATCAAGTCTTCGGGGACCTCGATCTGCCCCAATTTCCACAATTGGTTGGAAAAAGAGCCGATAGACCTGACATAAGCTTTGCATTTGCCACAGGCGTCGAGGTGGTCACAGAATGCCCTGTATTCCTCTTCTACGAGAAGATCTTCCAGGAAAGGCTGCAGTTTTTTTCTGATATCAGCGCAGTTCATATTGTTTTGGTCAAGCACGGCCTAATACGCGCTCGATCTCTTTCTCCAGCTGAACGCGCGCCTGGGCGGTCTTGATCCTGGCGTTGCTGACAGAGGCCCGCATGACCGTACCTATATCGTCATAGGAAAGGTTAAGCTGAAACCGTAAGAGCAGGGGCACCTTTAGCTCAAAGTCCAACATTTGCAGGGCCTTTAATACTATGCGCAAGGGTCCTTTTTCCGCCGCGCTGATCTTCAAAAGCTCGATGACATCAAAAGTAGGGATCGTTCTTATATGACGGCATTTTTCTACGGCGATGCCGACAAGCCTGGGCAGAAAGACCTCTTTCTGTCCCAAGGAAGAACTTGCGCGTATCGCCTCGGCAAAACTTGACGCGCAGACATCATAGGCCCTGTCCTGATCCTGGCCGATCAAGTACAAAACAAATGCGAAGATCCTTTGTTGGTACTGCGCAAGGAGAGACCCCATGGCGTCTTCGTTTTGATCATGCATTCTCTGCACCCGAAAGTAAGATCTTGGCAAGAAGACACATCTCGAGATAATCAAGGTCAAGGGGTTTGACGATATAGTCGTAGGCGCCTGATTCCATCGCCTGATGAGCGATATCCTCATCTCCGACGGCGGTGATCATGATCACGCCTATGCCTTTATTGATCTCCCGGATCCTCTTCAACAGCATCATCCCGTCCATCCCCGGCATCTTTATGTCTGAAAGCACCACGAGAGGGCCTTCCTTGACTATCTTTTCTAATGCCTCTTCCCCGCTGGCGGCGGTGATCGGCTGGAACCCTTTTTTTGCCAGAAATTTCTCCAGTATCTCCCGGATGCGGGGTTCGTCGTCAACGATCATGATCTTCCTGTTTTCTTCTTTGCCGGGACCCGGCCTTCCCTCCAGGATCCCATCCACGGCCTTTAAAATGATGTCTATATCCAAGGTCTTTTTGAGAAATCCGCTGGCCCCGTGCGCGCGGGCCTCCCTTTCCACATCCACATCGTCCGCCGCGGTGAGCATTACCACTTTTGTCTTTTTGTCTGTTTCCCGGATCTTCTTCAAGGCCTGGATACCGTCCCTTTCAGGCATCTTTACATCCATCAACACCAGATCAGGACTTACCTGGCGGATCAACTCGATCCCTTCCTGAGCGGCTGCGGCGGTAAAAACTTGATATCCTTTTCGCGAAAACAGATCATAGAACACCTCCCTGGCGCGCCGATCATCATCCACCAGCAATATCTTCTTTTCCATCCGGCTTCTCCGTTTTTCATCAAATCGATACAACAGGCATTCCTATGCGGCCCTGGCCGGTCCAACGAAGGGCAATTGAACGGTAACTGCCGCACCCTCGCCTTCCCGGCTCTTCACGTCGATCCTTCCGCCGTGCCTTGCGACTATATCATAAGCTATGGCCAGGCCTAAGCCGGAACCTCCTTCGGCACTCTTCATGCTAAAAAAGGGCTCTCCTATCCGCCTTAACTCATCCGGTTTCAGCCCTATCCCGGTATCGGAGAAAATGATCTCTACACATCCCGCCTTCTCTAAACACCTGGTCCTGATGTTGAGCACCCCGCCTTTGGGCTTGGCGGACATAGCGTCCAACGCGTTTAATATGATGCCCACGAAGACTTCCTGTATTTGGTCTTTGTCCGCAACAATGAGAGGGATATCCGGGTCAAATGCTTTTTCAACGGCCATATAAGCATGTCTTACCAGCGGGGAGGTCAGCTCTAAGGCATCCTCAATGACGGCATGCGCATCGACCGGGTGACGTTCTTTCTTGGGCTTTTCTGAAAATCTTGCCAACCGCTGGATCAAACCGGCGCATTTGTCCTCAAAGCCCGCGATGGATGCCAGGAATTTCTTGTCTTCCTCGCTGCGGCTCCCCAGGATCTGCAATACCTGGACCCCCGCCTTAATGCCGCCCAAGCACCCCTGTATGTCATGAGCGGTCTCGCTCATCAGGTAACCCGTCGCAGAAAGCCTGTGTGCGTACCACAGCGATTCCTCCTGCCTCTTTCTCTGCAAGAGGCGTATGACCTGTGAAGAACGAACGCAAAAATATCCGAAGGCGAAAAGAAACGCCACGTTGCCCATAAGAATAGTCACCACCTGCGTTGTCGGCATGGAGTAATCCGAGAAAGATACCCGCGGCAATATGCCGAATTGCACCAACAACACGACAGACGAGAAAAAGAACGCGCAGGCAAGGACCCCGAACAACGCCGCCCCAAAACCGGCGACAACTCCCGCCCAAAGGATAACGGCATAATAAGCGATGTTCACTACCGGCGCCTCTATCCCCCCCATATAGTATAGGATCCAAGAGATCGCTATTATGTCAGCCAGCATCTGATAATACTGGAACCTCAATAGATTGACCCGGTTCAGTAAAAAACCGTAAGGCTGGTTTAAGAGTGCCTCCACAAAGATGAGGGCCGATAAGGCGGGGTTCAGGTAAGAATATCCGCCGACAGCCTTCATCGTGAGAAGAAAAACAAAAAGCAAAAGAAAGCTTATCAGCCTGATCTTGCCGGCCCAGCGGTATTTTTTTATGAGTTCTTCGCGTGATTGTTTATCAAGCATGATGTTTTTCCACTCGTATCTTTAAAAATTCTTGACTCAGGCAATATTTAATTTCTTCCTCACCTTCTCCAGCAATACAAACAGATCGACCGGCTTATAAAGGATGTCCTCTTCCGTAACACCTTCTTCTTTCAATACCTTGAGGTACTTTTCTGCATCGATCGAGCCCGTAAGAAGCAACAGCGGGAATTTTTTGCCTAATTCCGTTTTCTTCCGTATCACCGCCAGACCATTTGCGTCAGGCATCTTCATATCCAGCACCATCAGATCAAACTCTGCATCCGTAGACAACAGCCTGATCGCTTCTTCTCCGCCCGTGGCTTTGAGTATGTCGAAACCATTCATCTGCAGGAATTTTTCGGTAATATCGGCGATCCTTTCCTCATCATCCACGACCAGGATTTTATACATGAGGCGCCTCCCCCGCGATCGGCAGCCATATACGGACAGTCGTGCCCTTCTGTGGCCGGCTATCAAACTGTATTTTTCCGTTAAGGCCTTTTATGATCCCGTAACAAATAGAAAGCCCCAGGCCTGTCCCTTTTTCTTTGGTGGTAAAGAACGGCTCAAAGATCCTGGCTAAGGTCATATCATCCATGCCAACGCCGGAATCTTTTATTTCTGCCTTGAGGTACGCGCCGTCTAAAGATGTGTTGATGGCGATCTCCCCTCCTTCAGGCATGGCATCCCGCGCATTGCTTACAAGGTTCATGACCACTTCCTGAAACTGCTTTTCATCCATCACGACGCGGGGGAGGCCTTTGGCAAACTGCAAGCTCATCTTTACGTTGCTCAGGCCAAACTGATGCTCGAGGAGTTTTACCACGGACTCGATGCTCCGGTTGATGTCCAGGGGTTTTTGCTCGCCCCTGCCGGGCCGGGAGAACATAAGCAGCCTCTGGATGATATTTTTTGCTCTATTGCATTCTTCATGGATGATCCTAAGGTTGTTCTTCAGCTCCTCGTTCTGGATCGTTATCTTCTCCTGCAGCAATCTCTTCTCGGTCACATCGTGGCAGATGACCAGAAGATAGGGATGTTCCTTGATCTTTATTATCGTGCACTCGGCGTCGATGTAGAGAAGCGATCCGTCCTTCTTGATGTACGGCAGCTCGATCCGTTGAATACGCTCTCCCCGTAGCGCCCTGCCTATCGAATTCCTGGCATCCTCCCTTCTCGAGGCCAGGGTGAAATCGGTGACCGGCCTGCCGATCAGCTCCGCCATCGAGTAGCCGAACAGTCTGGTGATAGCTTCGTTGCATTCCACT
>CAZDLS010000025.1:0-17229 GCA_964506425.1 uncultured Planctomycetia bacterium
GCGGCTCCTGGCTTTTTGCGTCGGCGCGGTCCTCTTCGTCTGCGGCCTGGCCCTGGCCATCCACGTGGACATGCTGCTCGCGGCGATGACGCTGGGCGTCGTCATCACGAACACCGTCTCGCAGCGCGGCAAAGATATCTTCAAGTTGCTGGAGGGTTTTACGCCGCCGATCTATGTCCTCTTCTTTGTCTTGGTGGGCGCGAAGCTCAACGTGCAGTTCATGAGCCTTGAGGTCCTCTTGATCGGCATCGTCTATCTGGTGGGGCGCAGTTTGGGCAAGATGGCCGGCGCCCGCTGGGGCGCGGCCGCCGCCGGCCTGCCCGACGCCGTGCGGCGCAACCTGCCGTTGTGTCTCTTCAGCCAGGCGGGGGTGGCCATCGGCCTCTCGATCCTCGCCAGCCAGTACTTTCCCGGCGCCATCGGCCAGATGATCGTGATCATCATCACGGCGACGGTCTTCGTCCTGGAGATCGCCGGGCCGCACTTCGTCAAGATCGCGGTGCACCGCGCCGGCGAGGTGGGGCTCGACATCACCGAGGAAGACTACCTGAACCACACGAAGGTGCGCGAGATCGTCGATGAGAAGGCCGGCGGCATCAGCGAGGGGACGTCGCTGGACCGGATCCTGCGGCTGTTCAGCGACACGGCCCAGCTTTATTACCCCGTCGTCGATGCCCAGAACCGCCTGACCGGCGTGATCAGCGTCGACGGCATCAAGAACACGATGGCGGTGACGGGGTTGAGCGGCCTGGTTGTCGCCGAGGACATCAAGGAGCCGGTCATCGCCACGGGGAGCCCCGAGGCCAGCCTCTTCGAGGCGCGGTCCATCATGCGCGAACACGCCCTCGACTATCTGCCGGTGGTCGCGGCCGACGGCAGCCTCCTGGGCATGATCGAACGCCGCCAGTTCAACAAGCGCATCGCGGCCCACATCATGGACCTGCAGCGTCAGGCCGACCGCCTGGAGCGTACCGAGAAATAGGACAGACACCATGGTTGAAATAGAAAAGGGCGCCCGGCGATCGTGGCGGACCGGGCTCATGTCGAGAGAGATGGACAGCCGCCTGGGGTGTGTGGCGGCGGCGGTGGGTCTCGTCACGACGGTAAAGCTCTTCGTCTCCTGGTGCGTCATAGGGACGAACGACGCCATCCTCTGGATGGACTTTGCCGACATGATCCGAGAGGTCGGGTTCATCCAGATATACGCCAACATGATTTATTACAACCACCCGCCGCTCATGTCCTGGCTCCTGGCGGGGCTTAATGCGGCCGAGGCGGCGACCGGCTGGCCGTATCCGTTCCTGGTGAGGTTGGCGCCTATTTTTGCCGACGCGGGGAGCATCTTTATCATCTGGGCGCTTCTGCAGCGGCGGCGTCATCCGCACGCCCTCGCCTTGACGCTGATATGCTGTTTTAACCCCGTGAGCTTTCTCATCAGCGCCTACCACGGCAACACAGACCCCGTCTTCATTTTTTTCATCCTGTCGGCGGTCCTCCTGGCGGAGTCGCGCAGGACCTTCTGGGCGGGCCTGGCCTTCGGCCTGAGCTGTGCCGTCAAGATCGTGCCCGTCATCTTCCTGCCCGTCTTCTGGTTTTGGTTGCAGGACCGCCGGGAGAGGTCGGTCTTCCTGCGCGCAGGGCTCGTCTTCCCCTGCATCGTTTTCGTACCCACCCTGATATTGGCGCCCGTTTCCCTTTTCCACAACGTCTTTCAGTACGCAGGGATCCGCGGGATCTGGGGGATCGGTCATCTCCTCCTTGAGGTCTTCGGCGCAGCGGGCGTGCTGCAAAAGGCTCCGCAGGTAGAGGTCCTCGTTTTGGCGTGTTTCTTTTTTGCGGCCTTGCCGCTCTTTGTCTTTGTGCAGACGCTTTTTGCGGCCAGGGTCGTGGGCCGGCGCCGGGCGGACCTGATCGACGGGTTGTTTTTCGTGACGGTCCTTTTTCTTGTCTTGACGCCGGGCTTCGGCGTCCAGTACCTTTCGTGGCCGGTCTACTTCATGATATTGACCCTGCCGGCCCTGGGCACGGCCTGGGTCTTCCTGGCCGGGGCCTTTCTCCTGCGGGTTTATGATTTTTGGGGAGGTCTTGTCCCGCCGTACTACGCGGATTCGTATTTGATGGGGCAGTGGGGGGGATGGGACCGCATCTTCGACCTGGTCCTGTGGGCGCTCCTCCTTGTTCTCCTGAGCGCGTTTTTTAAAAAGAAAACTATCAACCAAAGGGAGGTTTCATGAAAAAAGCGGTGTTGGGAGCAGCCGTGGTCTTTTTGTTCGCGGTCGTGTCGATGGCCGCGGCAGACGAGGCAGGGGCGGGCAAGAACAAGATGCACGATAAGAAAATGGGTCCTCCCATGAAGGCCATGATGATGCAGAAGATGATGGAAAAGAAGATGGTCGCGACCTCGGACGGCGGCGTGGTCGTCCTCATCGGCCACAAACTGATGAAGTACGATAAGAACCTGAACCTTAAGGCCGAGGCCGAGATCAAGATCGACAAGTCCGAGTGGAAGAAGATGAGGGAACACCGCTCGATGGGCAGGAAGGCCGGGGAAGAAAACGAGAAGGACGAAGCAAAGGAGGGCGAGGCTGAAGGGGTGGAGGCCGAAGATCCGGACGAGAGCACGCCGTAGTCAGCATCCGTTCCCGCCGTTGCATCCGGGATCGCGTTGAACACGCAGGACGAGCCCCGTTAAACAAGGGCGTCTGTCTTGTTTTTTATGGGCGGGGTTTTTGCCGCGGCGGCCGCGGGAAGCGGCGGCGCAGCGCCTCTGTCGCCCTGAGGGCGAGGAGGGTGAGGAAGGGCATAAGGAAGAACGCCGCGGCGCCGGAGACGAGCGTCCCGGCGATGATGACGAGGCCGAAGCGTTGGGTGGGAGGGAACTGGGAGAAGAGGAATATGCCGAACCCCAGGGCCATGATGAGCACGGAGGTCAGGACCGGCTGCCACATTTCGCGCTGGACCGCGAGCCACAAAAAGACTCCGGTGTATTCCGGGCCGCGCAGGCTGCGCCAGCGCTTGATCATGTGGATCATGGCATCGATGCCCATGGCGATGGCGACGTTGATGGCGGGCGCGGCGATGACGTCGAGCGGCACGCGCGCCCACCCGAGCGCTCCCAGGACGATAGAAGGGACGATGCCGATGGAGATCGTCATGGCCAGGCTCGTGCTCCAGGATTTTGAGATGAGCCAGCCGATCAGGAAAAAGAGCAGGAGCAGGCGGCCGAGCCCCTTGACGAGGCTCGAGGAGACGAGCTGGGCCATATGGCCCTGCAGGACGTAGACCCCGCCGAGAAAGTCCGGAACGAAATCGTTCTCATAGACGATCTCCTCGATCTCCCGGACGATCTCCTGGCGGGGCCGCGCGCGCCCCAGCTCCTTCATCCTTAAAAAGAAGATCCCCTGGCGCCTGTTTTCGCTCACGAAGGCCCTGGCGATCTCGTTGTACCGCGGGCTCTCGAGCATCTCCAGGAGCCACCCCCATGTCAGAAAGAACGCGAAGGGCGCGCGCTTGGCCTGCGCCATGAGGACGGGCAGCGACAGGACCGTGCCGACCGAAGCGTGTTTTTCCAGGGCCTCCTGGAGTTCCCACATCCGCGCGTAGTTGCGGGCCGAGTGCAGGACCTCCCCGGCCTTCGTGCGCACCACGATGATGAGGGGGCTGCTGCCGCCGTTGCGGTCGATATACCGAAGTCCTTTCGCGATAGCGCCTTTTCGATTAAAATAGGAGAATATGGACGGGTCGCTCTGGATGCGCCGCAGGCCCGGCAGGGTGAGGAGCGTCAGGGCCGCGAGTCCGATGATGAACGCTTTCTGTCTTCGCCGGATCATCTGATAGACGGCTTCCTGGGCCTTCTCCAGGGCCGCGTTGTCCCGCAGGCTGTGCCGGATAGAAAGCAGGAAGGCGGGGTAGATCACATAAGCGGCCGCCATGGAGATGACAGACCCGAAGGCGCCGGAGATGCCCAGCTCCCGCAGCGGCTTGGCCGCAACGGTCAGCAGGCTCAAGAAACCCACCAGCGTCGTCAGCATGCTCCAGAAGGAGGGGGTCAAGGTCTGGCGTATCGCCTGGGCGACCGGGGCGGTCACAGCGCCGGAAGGGGTGCGGATGATCTGTTTCCAGTTGAAGGTCAAGAAGACGATGTGAGAGACGGTCAGGACGAACGTGATGGTCATGAGGTTGGCCGTCAGCAGTCCGATCTGGATCTTCAGGAGGTTGGCGACCAGGAGCGTCCAGACACCGGCGCTCAAACAGCTGACGAGGGTGCCGGCGAGGATCCTCCACGAGCGGAAGACCACGAGGATGACGAACGCGAAGAGCAGGAACGCGAAGAGACTGAATGTTTTAAAGTCCTTGCGCAGGTTGCGCTGGATGACCTGGGCGATGTAGGGGGCGCCGGAGAGCCGCAGGACGAAGTTTTTGCGCTGCGCCTCCCGAAGGATCTTTTCGATGCGTGGGATGAGGCCGCTGGAGGCGTCTTCTTCCAGGAGCACGATGAGGTTCGTCGCCTCCTCGGTGTCGGCCACCAGCAGGCGTTTCCATAAGGGGCTCCTCAGGGCGTCCAGAACGTTCTTCGGGCCGTTGGTCACGGAGAGGACGCTCGTGACGCCCGGCAGAGAGGCGATGTCGCGGGTCAGCTCGTCGATGCGGATCGAATAGAGCGCTGACTTGATCGGTCCTTCGGCGCTGATGATGAGCTGGCCGTCGCGGCGCTGGAACCGCTGAGTGATCTGTTTCTCTTCCTGGAGCTGGGGATCGCTGCTTGAGAAGAAAAAGTTCCCGCCCACCTGGGGCGTGAGGTCCCCGAAGCGCACCAGGACCAAGAGGGAGGCCGCGGCCAGCAGGGTGAAGACGAGGGCCGGGGCGTTAGAGGGACCTGGGCCCTGTGGAGGCGTCGGCGAGGTCGATGTGGATCGGGAAAAGAAAGCCATAAGGGAAAACGGTTAGACTGATTATAGCACTTTTTTTGTTGGCGGGTATGGAAAAAAAGCGCCGCGTCCGGACCGGCGCACGGAGCGTGTCATGACGACCCTTTTGACGATAGGCATCATCCTTCTTACCGGCTGGGCCTTTGGCGAGGGGTTCAAGAGGCTGAGGCTTCCCAAGGTGACCGGATACATCATCGCCGGGGTCCTTTTGAACCCGGGCATCTTCCGATGGATGCCCCGCGACTTCATCGCTCACACCGATACGATCACGAACATCTCGTTGAGCCTCATCACCTTTTCGGTAGGCGGCACGCTCCTCTTCAAGAAACTCAGGGCATCGGGCCGGCAGATCCTTGGTATCACTTTTTTTGAGGCCGAGGGCGCCTTTTTGGCCGTGACGCTGGGTTTCATGGTCTTTTTGGCTTTTTGGTGGCGTGCCGTTCCCGGGAGTCCGCTCGCCCTGGTCGTGCCGCTGGGCCTGATGTTGGGGTGTTTGGCGTCGCCGACAGACCCGACGGCGACCCTGGCCGTCGTGCACGAAAGCGGCGCCAGGGGCCGGGTCACCTCGACCATCATGGGGGTGGCGGCCCTTGACGACGCCCTGGGCATCATGAATTACAGTTTCGCGATCGTCCTGGCCCGGTCCATGATCGGGCACGGCGCCTTTGCATGGTCGACTTCCATTTTGTCTCCCCTGGGCATCGTTTTTGCTTCGGTCGCCTTGGGTGTCCTGTCCGGCCTTTTGCTGAACCTCTTGACACCCCTGGTCCGGCGCGAGACCGAAGGGGCGTTGATCGTGTTGCTCTTGGCCGTATTGTGGCTCTGTTTCGGCGCGGCGGGATTTTTCGGGCTGGACGAACTTCTGGCGACGATGGCGATGGGGGCGACCGTCGTGAACAGTAATCCCCGGCGGGAAGCGCTCTTCAAGATCCTGGAGCGTTACACGGATGAATTGGTCTTCGTCCTTTTTTTCACCCTGAGCGGCATGCATCTTGATTTCCAGGTGCTGTTGCGGTATTCAGGGTTCGTGGTCTTGTTCGTCTTTTTGAGGACGCTGGGCAAGTTTGCCGGAACAGCGTTCGCCGCCCGCTTGACGCGGGCCCCGGAGGCCGTGCGCAAGTACACGGCCGGCGGCCTCATCCCGCAGGGGGGTATCGTCATAGGGTTGGCGTTGGTCATGCAGCAGGAAGCGGTCTTTGCGCAGCTCGCGCCCATCGTCATCAACGTCATCATCGGAGCGACGGTGGTGCATGAGCTGATCGGACCCATCGTCGTGCAACGCGTGTTGCGGCGCGCGGGAGAGATCAAAGAGTAAGACGGGCCTAAGGACAGGAGGGGTATGCCTAAGGAGACGATGGTGCTGTACGGCAAGAACTCGGTGCGCGAGCGGCTGAAGGCCGACCCGGCCAGCGTGCGCAAGGTCTGCGTGACGCATGAATTCGCGCATGAGGAGATCGAGGAGCTGATCCGCGCGAAGGGCATCACCCTGGAGCGCCACACGCCCAAGGAGCTTGGCCGCATGCGGCCGCAGAAGGACCTCCAGGGGATCCTCGCGCACGTCGAGAAGTACCGGTACGCGGCGTTCCCGGATGTTTTGGCCCGCGGCGCGAAGGAGAAGGATACCCTCGTCTTCCTCGACCGCATCAACGACCCGCAGAACCTGGGCGTGATCATGCGCGGCCTCGCCTGTCTCGGGGGCTTTGCCGTCGTCATCCCGGAGTTCAAGTCCTGCGAGGTGAATGAGACCGTGCTGCACGTCGCGTCGGGCGCCGAGAACTACGTGCCGGTGGCCAAGGTCGCCAATCTCACGAACGCGATGCTCAACGCCAAGAAGGCCGGTACCTGGCTGGTGGGCGCGGTGGTGGACGAGGGGGCACAGGACTTGACCGCTCTCTCGCTGCCGTTTCCGCTGGGGCTGGTATTAGGATCAGAAGGAGAAGGGCTGCGTTACGGGGTGGACAAGCATTTAGATATCAGGGCGCGCATCCCCATGGCCGGGGCGCCGTTGTCCTTTAACGTGGCCATGGCGTGCGTCGTCTTCGGCTATGAGATCACGAGACAGAGAGGGGTGCATCCTTGAAGAGTCTTTTTGAGTTGATCCTGGAAGCCGGCATGTTGAAGCGGGTGGGCCGTTCCGGCTGGTCTGTCCTGGGTATCAGCCCGGCTGAGTCCGTGGCAGACCATAGCTTCCGCTGCGCCATCATCGGCTATGTGCTGGCGCGGCTGGAGAAGGCGGACATCAGCCGGGTCTTTCTCATGACCCTTTTCGGCGACCTGCAGGAGGCGCGCATCACGGACCTGCACAAGATGGCCCAGCGTTACATCGACGGCGCGGGCGCCGAGGACAGGGCTTTTGCCGAGCAGATCCGCGGCCTGCCGCCCCTCTTTCATAGGGAGTTGAGCGGCATGCACCGGGAGTACCGGCGCCAGAAGACTAAGGAGGGCCTGGTCGCCCGCGACGCGGACATCCTGGAGTGTCTGATCCAGGCCAGGGAGTATGAGGAACAGGGCTTCCCTCAGGCGAGCCGCTTCACGAAAAAGGCCCCTGTTTTTTTAAAGACGAAGAGCGCCAAGAGGTTGTGGCGCATGGCCAAGAGCGGGAACACGCACGCCTGGTGGGTGAGGCTGAGCACTTTTGCCCGCTAGAGAAGGAATAGCGGCCTTTGGGCTTGCAGGAACCCGCGTTTATTGTTATCTTAGGTAAGGGATAAACCTTAAAATTGTACAACACGTGAGCCGGTATGAGCGCGCACCTTTTTAAGTCCGTCATCTTCGACCTGGACGGCGTCATCACGGACACCGCCAAGGTCCATGCCAAGGCCTGGAAGGCCACCTTTGACGCGTACCTGCGCCTGCGCGAGAAACGGGACAATGAGCCTTTCCGGGAGTTCACCCACGAAGGGGACTATCTTCCCTATGTGGACGGCAAACCCCGTTACAAAGGGGTGCAGAGCTTCTTGGAATCGCGTGCTATCCATATCGACTTCGGCGACCCCTCAGACCTCCCGGATAAGGAGACGGTCTGCGGCCTGGGCAACAAGAAGAACGTCCTGTTTACGGAGTATTTGCAGAAAGACGGCGCCGATGTCTTTGAGACGAGCGTGAAGCTGGTCAAAGACCTCAAGGCCGCCGGCGTGCGTATCGGCGTGGCATCCAGCTCAAAGAACTGCAAGTCTATCCTCGAGTCCGCGGGGCTGATGGACCTTTTCGAGTCGCGCGTGGACGGCGTGGTGTCGGTCCAGATGGGCCTCAAGGGAAAACCCGAGGGCGACATCTTTGTGACGGCAGCCGGCCATTTGGGCACGCAGCCCGGTCAGTCGGTCGTGGTGGAGGACGCCGTCTCCGGCGTCCAGGCCGGCCGTAACGGCGGCTTTGGCCTGGTGGTGGGCGTCGCCCGCGCCCAAAACGAAGAAGAGCTTTTAAAGAACGGCGCCGACGTCGTCGTCAGGGACCTGGCCCAGATCACGCCTGCGTGGATCGAGGCGTGGTTTAGAAGAGAGCCGCCCGCGTTTTTTGAGGCGTGGGAGGCCGGTATCAAGCCGGCCCTCGTCCCTGGTCCGAAGGCGCACGGCAGCGATGTCTTGATGAACCCTTGTTACAGCCGGTCGCCCCAGGAAACGTTCGCGGGAAGAAAGAAGACCGTCTTCTTCCTTGATTATGACGGCACGCTGACGCCGATCGTCGACAAGCCGGAGCTGGCCGTCATCTCCGAAGAGATGCGCCGGACCGTGGCCCGGCTGGCCAAGGTCCATACCGTCGCCATCGTCAGCGGCCGGATGAGGGAAGATGTGGAGAACAGGGCCGGCATCAAGGACATCTTTTACGCCGGCAGCCACGGCATGGATATTGCGGGGCCGGGTCTTTCCCTGCTTGAGCCCCGGGTCAAGGAGGCGGCGGGGCTCATCAGCAAGGTCAGCGCGCGCCTGTCGAAAGACCTGGAAGGCATAGAGGGCATCCTGGTCGAAAGAAAGAAGATCAGCGTTGCGGTGCACTACCGCCTGCTGAAGGATGAGGGGCGTCTGCCCGGGATCGAGGCGCGGGTCCGGCAGATCGTCGACGAGCATAAGGCGCTGCGCCTGATGCACGGCAAGAAGGTCCTTGAGGTCCTGCCCGACATCCCGTGGGACAAGGGGCAGGCCGTGCGCTGGATCATGGACGCCCTGAAGGTCTCCTGGGAGGCGTCCTGTGTGGTCTATATCGGCGACGACGTGACGGACGAGGACGCCTTCCGGACGCTGCGCACGCGCGGGACCGGGGTCGTCGTCTCGGAGAGACCGTTGAGTTCCTGCGCGCACTTCCGCGTGGCGTCGCCGGATGATGTCAGGAGGTTTTTTGAAAAGGTTGCCCGCCCTTGACCTGGAACAGGCCAGGAGGCGCGACTTCGCGTCTTCGTGGAAGCTCGTCTACTTGACCTTTCAACCGGCCAAGGAGGCGCTGCGCGAGGCCCTGTGCACGCTCGGCAACGGGTACGTCGGCACGCGGGGCGCTGCCCCGGAGTCCGGCGCCTCGCGGATCCATTACCCGGGCACGTACATCGCGGGCGTCTACAACAAGCTCGCCACGCATATCGCGGGCCGGACCGTCACGAACGAGGATTTTGTCAACTGCCCGAACGCCCTGCCCTTGACCTTCCGCGCCGGCGACGGCGATTGGGTCGTCCCTTCCGCGTGCAAGATCCTCTCCTATTATCAGGCGCTGAACATGCGCAACGCGGCCTTAAGCCGGCGCCTGCGCCTCCAGGACGAAAACGGCCTTACCTTTACCGTCGAGATGCGCCGCATCGTGAGCATGGACCACCGGCACCTGGCGGCGATGCGCTACGTCATCACGCCCGAGGACTTTGACGGGGTGATCACGGTGCGCTCCGGCCTCGACGGCAACGTCCAGAACGCGGGCGTGGCGCGCTACCGTCCGCTCAACGGCAGGCACCTGAAGGCGGACGCCCAGGGCATGATCGACCCGAGGACCGTGTATCTCTTCGTCAAGACCACGACGTCGCAGATCCAGATCGCCTTGAGCAGCCGCACGCGCTTCTTCCGCGGCGAGGAGGAGTTCGCGCCGGAAAGCCGCATCGTGCACAAGGGGGGCAAGGCGGTCTATCAGGATTTCAAGGTCGAGGCGCGGCGCGACCAGGAGATCGTCGTCGAGAAGGTCGTGGCCCTCTACACCTCGCGCGACACGTACGTCCCGGATCCCCGCATGGCCGCGGTCGACGCCGTCAAGAAGGGCCACCGCTTCTTTTCCCTTTACGCCGGCCACAAGCGGTCCTGGCACCGTTTGTGGAAGCGCTTCGATATCCGCATCGAAGGCGACGTGGCGTACCGCCGGATCCTGCGGCTGCATATCTTTCATCTGCTTCAGACGGCCTCGCCGCACAACGCCCACATCGACGCGAGCGTCCCGGCCCGGGGCCTGCACGGCGAGGCGTACCGCGGCCACATCTTTTGGGACAATCTCTTTATCATGCCTTTTTATGACTGGCACGCGCCCCAGATCTCAAAGGCCCTGTTGATGTACCGGTACCGGCGCCTGGACCAGGCCCGGCGCAATGCCCGGGAGGCCGGTTACGCCGGCGCCATGTTCCCCTGGCAGAGCAGCATGACGGGTGACGAGCAGACGCAGGTCATGCACCTGAACCCGATGTCGGACAAGTGGGGGCCGGACCACAGCCACCTCCAGCGGCACGTCTCTTTTGCCGTGGCCTACAACGTCTGGCGCTACTGGAAAGACACGCACGACACCGAGTTTTTGGTCCGGTACGGCGCCGAGATGATGCTTTCCGTGGCCCGGTTCGGGGCCAGCCTTTCCATCTTCGATGAGAGCGACGGCCGTTACCACACCGAAGGCCTGATGGGGCCTGACGAGTTCCACGAGAGGCTGCCCGATGCTTCCCAGGCGGGCTTCCGGGACAACGCCTACACGAATTTCCTGATCGTGGCCACACTGCTCAACGCTACGGAGATGCTCGATGCCCTGACCGGACCGCAGAGGGAACAGGCCCGGCACAGGGCAGGGGTCGACGAGGACCAGATGAGGAGCTGGGACGATATCACGCGCAAGATGCACATCCCCATGAACAGGGACGGCATCATCAGCCAGTTCGAGGGGTACTTCGGCTTGAAGGAGCTCGATTGGGGTGCTTACCGCAAGAAATACGGCAACATCCAGCGGCTCGACCGCATCCTCAAGGCCGAGGGCAAGTCGCCCAACGCCTACAAGGTGGCCAAGCAGGCGGACGTCCTGATGATCTTTTACCTCTTTTCGCTGCGTCACATCGCCTCGGTCTTTCAAAGACTGGGCCTGCGTTTTACCGACGAGACGTTGAAGAAGAACTACGATTATTACATCAGGCGCACGTCGCACGGCTCGACCCTGAGCAAGGTCGTTCACTGCTACGTCGCGCACCTCCTGGGCCGCGAGGGAGAGGCGTGGCAGTGGTTCCTGGAGGTCTTGAGGTCCGATATCTACGACACGCAGGGCGGTACGACCCCGGAGGGTGTCCACACGGGCGTGATGGGCGGGTCCATTTTCATCGCGCTCAAGTGTTTCGCGGGCCTGGAGCTCTTTGACGAGCGCATCGTGCTTTCCCCAAGCCTGCCGCGCGGCTGGCGCGAGGTCCGCTTCCGGCTCCTCTACAAGGGCCGCTGGATCATGTTCCTCTTGAGCCGGCGCCAGGTCTTTATCTACATCCAGGGGCCGCGCGAGAAGCCGTATCCCTTGACCTTCGAGATATACGGCAAGCCGTACCGTGTCGTCCATGGAAGGATCCACAAGATCTCCCTGCGCCGGGGCCGCCTGGGGGCGGTGGCGGGCGCGGCGCCGCAGGCGGTCCAGGAGAGGGTCTTGATCGTCGACGGCGACATCATGCGCGCGACGATGCTCAAGACGCGGCTCGAGGACGTGGGGTATCTGACCGAGTGCGTGCACAGCGGCCCGGAGGCCCTGGCGGTCCTGAAGTCCGGCTGGGTGGACCTGATCGTGATGTCGGTCGTCCTGCGCGGGGCCACGAGCGGTTACCGTCTGCTCAAGGAGCTCAAGGCCAGCCGTTCCTACGGCCGGATCCCCGTCCTCATGCAGACCCAGAAGGCGGGCATGAAGCCGTTGTTCGAGCGGCTGGGCGTTGAGGCGTTTCTCGTTAAACCTTACGCCGTCCAGGATGTCCTGCGGGAGACCCAAAGGATCCTCGAGAAGAACCGTCATAAAGGAGAGACAGGCCGTGAAAAAAGGTAAACAATTCTTTTTAAAGGAGCTCTCGGCGCGGCTCAAGGCCATCAAGGCCAAGGACATCATGTCGCCGGAGGTCGCGACGATCCCCGAGGACGCGACGCTGGCCGAGGCGGCCAAGGTCTTGAGCCGCCGGCGCATCAGCGGCCTGCCGGTGACGAACAGGCAGGGCCGGGTCGTCGGCGTCGTCACCACCAAGGACCTTTTTATCGTCATGGACATGGTCGCCTCCGGGGAGGCGATCGAGGACGCGGCGACCGCGCTCTTTGACCCCACGGTCCGGTTCGCCATGTCGCGGCTCTTGGAGAGGGTCAACAAGAACACGCCGCTCGACGAGATCATTGCCCTCGTCAAGTACCGGAACCTCTACACCGTGCCCGTCTTCGACGGCGCGCGGCTCGCCGGCGTGATCGGCCGCCGGGACATCTTCAAGGTCTTTTACACAACGGCCAGCGATATCGTGCGCAGCCAACGTCCGTAGCGGGAGGCTTTATGTCGGTTTTCAGGAAGAAGGGTTTTGACAACGAAAGGTACCTGTGCGAGCAGTCGGCCGCCATCCTGGAGCGGGTGGCGCGGTTCCACAACAAGCTGTATCTGGAGTTCGGCGGCAAGCTCATCTTCGATTATCATGCCGCGCGCGTCCTGCCCGGTTTCGACCCCAACGTGAAGATGCGTCTTTTGCAGAAGCTCAAGGACAAGGCCGATATCATCCTGTGCATCTACGCCGGGGACATCGAGCGGCGCAAGATGCGCGCGGACTTCGGGATCACGTACGACGTGGACGCGATGAAGCTCATCGACGACTTGAAGGGCTGGGACCTCGTCATCCGCGCGGTCGTGATAACGCGGTTCGACGATCAGCCGGCCGTGAGACTTTTCAAGAACAAGCTGGAGCGCCGCAAGATCAAGGTCTACACGCACCGGGCCACGAAGGGGTATCCGACGGACGTCGAGCGCATCGTCAGCGACGAGGGCTACGGCGCCAACGCGTGCATCGAGACCCAGAACCCGCTCGTCGTCGTGACCGGCCCCGGCCCGGGCAGCGGCAAGCTCGCGACGTCCCTCTCGCAGCTGTACCACGACCACAAGAAGGGGGTGCGCAGCGGCTACGCCAAGTTTGAGACCTTCCCCATATGGAATCTGCCGGTCAGCCACCCGGTGAACCTGGCCTATGAGGCGGCGACCGCGGACTTGGGCGACTTCAATCTCGTGGATCCGCACCACCTGCAGGCCTATGGCAAGACGGCGGTGAACTACAACCGGGACGTCGAGGTCTTTGCCGTCATCAAGAAGATCCTGGAGAAGATCATGGGCAAGGACGCGGTCTATCAGTCACCCACCGATATGGGCGTCAACAAGGCGGGCTTCGGCATCGTCGACGACGCGGTGGTGCGCGAGGCGGCCCGGCAGGAGATCATCGCTAGGTACTTCCGTTATTCCTGCGAGTATGCCATGGGCCTGACCGAGAAGGAGACGACCGAGCGCGTCGAGCGCCTCTTGGAGGGGTTGTCGCTCAAGCCGGAGGACCGGCGGGTGGTGGAGCCGGCCCGGCGCGCGGCCCAGGAAAAGCGCGGTAAAGAGATGGACCTCATCCTGTGCGGCGCGGCGATCGAGCTGGCGGACGGGGCCCTCGTCACGGGGAAGAACTCGCTTTTGATGCACGCGGCCTCGAGCCTCGTCCTCAATTCCATCAAGAAGCTGGCCGATATCCCGGACAAGATCCACCTGCTGTCGCCCCAGGTCATCGACATGATCGGCAAGTTGAAACAGGATGTCCTGGGCGCCAAGACCGTGAGCCTGGATTTGGAGGAGGTCTTGATCGCCCTGAGCATCAGCGCCGCGACGAACCCCACGGCGCAGGAGGCGATGGGGAAGTTGAAAGACCTCAAAGGCTGCGACGCCCACATGACACACATGCCCACGGCCGGCGACGAAGCGGGGCTGCGCAAGCTCGGGGTGAACCTCACGAGCGACACGAACTTTTCAACGTCAAGCCTCGTCAGTTTGAGGTAAAATAGGTATTCCGGGCTTGGGGCGGATGTTCCACAAAAAGGAGGGTGCCATGCAGGAGAAGGAGATAGGCGCGATCACCCACTACTACGGGAACCTCAACGTCGGGATCATCGCGCTCACGGGTGAGCTTAAGGTCGGCGAGACCATCCACATCAAAGGCCACAGCGACGACTTCAGCCAGACCATTGATTCGATGCAGGTCGAACACGCAAGCGTCCAGGAGGCCAAGCCCGGTGCCATCGTCGGCGTGAAGGTCGCGCAGAAGGTGCACCCCAACGACAAGGTCTTTAAGGTCATCGCGTAAGCGACGGTCCTTTCGCAGGTCCTGCCGTACATAGGGGCCGGACCGGGATGACGGTCTTTCCCATCGGACCCGGCGGTCCTCGCCGGGTCCTGTCTCTCCCTGACGGGGCTGCATCGTTTCAACCGTTGCCTGCTTGACAAACGATCAGGGGGGTGGTATCCTGACTTCCGTAATGATAATCATTCTCAAAAAGAAGCCGCCCGCGTGACGTCCCATACGGGATCAAATCCAGACTGGGTCCATCATCGCCTGAAAGAGAGGGGCCTGAGGACCACCCGGCCCAGGAGGGCCATTTTGGATATATTCCAAAGGAAGAGAAGGCATCTTACCGCGCGCAACATACATCGTGCCGTCCGAGAGGCCCATCCGGACGTGGGCCTGGCAAGTATCTACCGCACTCTGGAGCTATTTTGTGATATAGGGGTGGTGTCAAAGCACGACTTCGGAGAGAGTCAGGCCAGATATGAGCTGGCCCACGGACCGCAAGAGGCCCATCACCATCACCTGATATGCAAAGAATGCAACAAGGCGATCGATTACCCGGAGACGGGTGACGACGAGAAGGGATTCCTGAGGCGCCGAGAAAAGGATCTTTCAAAAAAGTACGGTTTTAAGATAGAAGGACATTTCATAGATTTTTTTGGTCTCTGCAGGAGATGTAAAAAGACCGGCAAGGAGGGTCGAATGTTTTCGCAGAAGCGACGGGGTCGTTTTCATGAGACAAGTGCCTAGGAGGTGAGGAAGATGCCAGGTGGAGACGGAACGGGACGTTATGGTCAAGGAGGAAGAGGGGGACGCGGCATGGGAAGAGGCGGCGGCCGCGGCAGGATGGGCGGCGGCCGGCCCGGGTCAGGTCCCGGGGGATCCTGCGTGTGTCCGAACTGCGGCGCCCAGGCACCCCATCAACCGGGGGTCCCTTGTTATTCGGTAGATTGTCCAAAGTGCGGCACCCGCATGGCGCGCGCCTGAAGAGATGCAGGGTGATCTTTCGACGCCGACCCCGTCCATGGGGATGGGTCTTGTATGGGAAAAAGGAACTTTAAATACATATACGGGCCCGTGGCTTCTTGGAGGCTGGGCCGCTCTCTGGGGATAGACCCTCTCTCGGGAAAAGGGAAGGTTTGTTCCTTTGACTGCGTCTACTGCCAGCTCGGCGAGACGCAATTTTTGTCTGATGAAAGGAAGTCGTTCGTCCCGGCCGCGGCGATAATCGACGAGATAGCGGTCCTGCCCGCCTCGGAGATAGATTATCTGACCTTTTCAGGCATCGGCGAGCCCACCTTGGCCAAAAACCTGGGAGAGATCATAAGGGCGGTCAGGAAAATAAGAAAAGAAAAGATCGCGGTTTTAACGAACTCTTCCCTGATGGACGCAGAAGACGTCCGTCAGGACCTGTTATTGTCCGATCTTGTCGTTGCCAAACTCGATGCCCCCTCTCAAGGGATCTTTGAAAGGGTGAACAAGCCGATCAAGGGCAAGAGGATAGAAGATATCGTCGGGTCCCTGAAAGAGTTCAAGGACCGCCATGCGGGCAGATTGGCGTTACAGATCATGTTCATCGAGCAGAACAGGGGATGCGCAGATGAGATGGCGCGGATCGCAAGGGAGATCGGCCCCGATGAAGTCCAGATCAACACGCCATTAAGGCCGTGCCGGGTGAAGCCTTTGTCCCGGCAAGAAATGGCCGGGATAAAGAGGTCTTTCGAAGGCCTGAATGTCCTGTCTGTTTATGAAGCCGAGACAATAAAGGTCGAGCCCGTGAGCAGAGAAGACACTTTGAAAAGACGGGGCAAGATCTGATCCCTCCTTGTCTTGAGGCAGGGATGGTAAGTTGTCCCTTTGAGGAGAGAGGCATCGCCGGATGAGGACCTATTTGGATTGCATACCTTGTTTTTTCCGGCAGGCGCTTGAAGGCGCGCGGACCGTCGGCGTTTCCCCGAGGGTCCAAAAGCGCATCATGGATGAGTTTGCCGGAATGATCCCCGAGATCCCGCTTTCCGCCACGCCCCCGGAGATCGCCTGCCTTGGCTATCGCCTCCTGAAAAAGATAGGCCGTCATCCCGATCCCTATCAAAAAATAAAGCACGAAAGCAACCGGCTCGCCCTTGCGCTTTATGCGAGGTTAAAGAACAGGGTGGGCCGTTCGAGGGACAGGCTCTTGAGCGCGCTCGAATTGGCGATCGCCGGCAACGTCATAGATTTTGGGGTCAAGAACACGCTGAATGTCGCCGAAGAGCTGAAAAAAATACTCGACACGGAGAAAAGTTCCATCCGCAAAAAGACCCTGTTCCACTATTCGGAGTTCAAGGAGGCGCTAAAAAACGCAAAGAGGGTCCTGTATCTGGCGGATAACGCCGGCGAGACCGTCTTTGACAGGGTCCTGATAGAGGAGATAAAGCGCAGGGACCCTGAAAAGACCGTCTATTTTGCGGTCAAGGACAGGCCCATCATCAACGATGCGCTGTTCGAAGACGCCAGGTCCTGCGGGATCGATAAGTCCGCCACGATCATCTCCAACGGCTCGGATGCGCCGGGCACCCTGCTGTGCGCGTGTTCAAAAGAATTCAAGAGGGTCAACCGGCAGGCGGACATGATCATCAGCAAGGGGCAGGGCAATTTTGAATCGTTGTCGCAAGAAGAGGGGCCCCTCTTCTTCTTGTTCATGGTCAAGTGCCCGGTCGTGGCCCATGAGACGCGCTGCCGGCTGGGCGATATCGTATTGCTCCACCATGTGAAAAGGAAGGGTAGGCCGGGAGGAAA
>CAZDLS010000026.1:0-5870 GCA_964506425.1 uncultured Planctomycetia bacterium
CTCAGTTCGGATTGGAGTCTGCAATTCGACTCCATGAAGTTGGAATCGCTAGTAACGGCGGATCAGCTACGCCGCCGTGAATACGTTCCCGGGCCTTGTACACAGAATCAACCACGCCTGGCAGTGGATAATGCTAGAGGGTGAAAATCCTTCCCGTCCCGAAAGGGACGAGTAGCCGAAACGGACAGCTGCAATACCGTAAGGATTGCAGCGGAGGGTCTTGAGGCAAAAGGCAGCCAAAGCTCACAAAGCGTTTACCGACCCATACGGTGTGTTATGGGGAAGGTAAGAGTAGCAAACGCCGTTTGGATGTCTGAAAGAGTGTTATCCATGATCCAGGGAAGCCCTGTTTCGATGGGAGGTAGTGCGCAACAGGGAATCAGCTGACCCATAGTAGCCGATTCGTCGGCAAAGGGGGAAACCTATGGTAGAAATACCACCTGAAAGTGTCAGCGGCTATGTGACTGGCGAAGGTTGCTTTTATGCGGAAAGCGGGCGTGACCTGAAATATCGGTTGGGTCACAGGATCAGGCTGGCTTTTTGCATAGAAGTGAAGGAATCTGACAGGGAGATACTAGAGGGGATACAGCGCATCATGGGCTGTGGCAATATTTATTCTCTCGACTTCGGCCGGTATAAGGAGTATGAAGCGAAGAAGTGGAACAGACACGTTAAGTACCGTGTCTCGAACTTCCAGGATATCTGGAATAAGGTGATTCCCTTCTTCAGGAAATATCCTTTATACGGGACAAAACAGAAGGTCTTCGAGGTCTACTGTGAGATCGCCAAGCGCATCTACGAAAGGCAGCATATCACTTATGCGGGCCTGGAGCAGATGAAAGTCTTGGTAAGCCAGTTGAAAGCGCTGAACAAAAAAGGTCTATAGGGCTCGCCGGATGCGGGAAAGCCGCTCGTCCGGTGGGAACGCAGAGTAACTCCAAACTACTGCAATCCGCCCGTCAAGCGATGGGAGCCGGTGGTACCCGAAGTGGCGACAACGCCCCGAAGGTAAAACTGGTGACTGGCGCTAAGTCGTAACAAGGTAGCCGTATCGGAAGGTGCGGCTGGATCACCTCCTTTCTATTTTTTCTCACGGAAAAAGTAGAAGAACGGCGACAGGCCGAAAGCGGAGCGATCCGCGTTCGCTCGTGTTGTCGTGCATTACAAAGGTTGAGTCAGAGCCTGTCATTAATACCGACTCAACGCTCCGGACTTGGCTATTTAATTTCGGTCCCCCCGTCGGCGATCGTCGGCGGGGGGACAGCGGTTCTATGGGATCCAGAAGCGCGTGGGACGCATCGTGAGCCATGATCGGGCCCATAGCTCAGCTGGTAGAGCACCGTGCTGATAACGCGGGGGTGTCAGGTTCAAGTCCTGATGGGCCCAGGATCTGATGGGATGCCGGGGATGTAGCTCAGCTGGGAGAGCGCGTGCTTTGCAAGCATGAGGTCGCGGGTTCAACTCCCGCCATCTCCACGGGACCGCTAAAACGGAACTTCGTCCGTCTGAACATCGGCGGATATCGCTCTTTGACAATTCGGTAGGTTTTTTCGGTCCGTGCCACGCAAGTGGCATGAGCCGAGGAACTCTCGAACGACTTTTGGCATAGGCCGCGCCGCAAGGCGCAGGCCATGACCGGTTTTTGCGGTCAAGCTACAAAGAGTCTATGAGGAATGACTTGGTCAATTCAGGCGATGAAGGACGTGGTAAGCAGCGATATTCCCGGTGGAGCCGCAAACAGGCTATGATACCGGGGTCTCCGAATGGGGCAACCCATCCTGAGTCATGTCAGGATACGCCGGCATGAATCCATAGTGCCGCGCGGGCGAGACCGGGGGAAGTGAAACATCTCAGTACCCCGAGGAAAAGAAACCGCAAGGTATTCCCTTAGTAGCGGCGAGCGAAGCGGGAAGAGCCTAAATGCCGACGGCGTGACAGCCTGCAAGCGTTGTCGTCGGCACGTTGTGGGACCGTTTGGACGGGATTGCAGTCCCGTCGGAGAGTTACAAAGACCTTCCTTAGCAGAACGACTTGGAACAGTCGGCCGAAGAGGGTGAAAGCCCCGTATGCGAAAAGGATGGACCTCTCTGGAGCGGTATCCCAAGTACTGTGGGGCACGTGAAATCCCGCAGGAATCCGCCCTGACCACAGGGTAAGGCTAAATACTCGAATTGGACCGATAGTGGACGAGTACCGTGAGGGAAAGTTGAAAAGAACCCCGGTGAGGGGAGTGAAATAGAACCTGAATTCATAGACTCACAAGCGGTCGGAGCCCTATGCTCCGCTTTCGGGCGGGGAACGGGTGACGGCGTGCCTTTTGCATAATGAACCGGCGAGTTATTCAGTCAAGCGAGCTTAATCCTTTTACAGGGAGGAGGCGCAGGGAAACCGAGTCTGAATAGGGCGATCTAGTTTGACTGTATAGACCCGAAGCTGAGTGATCTACCCATGGCCAGCGTGAAGTGGTCCGAAAGGATCATGAAGGCGCGAACCCGTGAATGTTGAAAAATTCTGGGATGAGCTGTGGGTCGGAGTGAAAGGCTAATCAAACTCAGGAATTGCTGGTTCTCCTCGAAACGTCTTTAGGGACGGCCTTGAGGAAATGAGCGACGGGGGTAGAGTGCTGAATGGGCTAGGGACCCTACCAGGTTGCCAAACCCAACCAAACTCCGAATACCGTCGTTTCTTATCTCAGGAGACAGACAGTGCGGGCTAAGCTGCATTGTCGAAAGGGAGACAGCCCAGACCGCCGGCTAAGGTCCCAAAGGATAGGCTAAGTGGTAAAGGATGTGAGACAACTTAGACAACCAGGATGTTGGCTCAGAGGCAGCCATCATTTAAAGAGTGCGTAACAGCTCACTGGTCGAGTTGCCTTGCGCCTAAGATAATCGGGGCTCAAGCCTATCACCGAAGCCGCGGATTCATAGGATCTTCGGATCTTATGTCTGGTAGAGGAGCGTACTGTTGTAGGTTGAAGGTGGACCGAGAGGACCACTGGACGAAGCAGTAGTGATTATGTCGGTATGAGTAGCGCAAATCACGGCGAGAAACCGTGACGCCGAAAGTCTAAGGTTTCCTGGGGAAGGTTAATCCGCCCAGGGTTAGTCGATCCTAAGCCGAGGCTGTTGAACGCGTAGGCGATGGACATCCGGTTAATATTCCGGAACCGGTGTGTGTACGTTATTACCTTGATGTTGACGCAGAAGGTTGGGGTCAGCGGACTGTTGGACGCGTCCGTCTAAGCCTGTAGCCCCCGCAAGGGGGTGAGAGGCGAATGCGAGGCCAATCTACGGAGCGGCCGAAGTGATCTTAAGCCACGCTGCCAAGAAAATTCATTAAGGGAGCGCGCATGCCGATCGTACCGCAATCCGACACAGGTAGACTGCCATAATATGGTAAGGCGCTCGAGAGAACCCTCGTTAAGGAACTCGGCAAAATGGCCCCGTAAGTTCGCAAGAAGGGGTGCCGCATGTCGTGTAGTCCCTCGCGGATGAAGCGGCATGTGGTTTCAATGAAGTGGCTCTGGTGACTGTTTAGCAAAAACCAAGCACTCTGCCAACTCGAAAGAGGACGTATAGGGTGTGACACCTGCCCGGTGCTGGAAGGTTAAGGGGAGAGGTCATCCCGGCGCAAGCCGGGAGAAGCTTCGAACCGAAGCCCCAGTGAACGGCGGCCGTAACTATTGTCTGGACCACCCACGCGATCTGCCGTGGGCGCACAGTAGTTATAAAATCTGGCTATATGCTGGAAAATCCCGCGAAGCCGACGGTACTTTCGTCTTTAGGGCGAAACGTGACAATCCGTCGGATAGGGACAATCAGCAGGAAAGACCTGAAAGGAGGTCTTTATGAAACCAGATATCGGCTATTACCTGGCGGGTTTTGCTGACGGCGAAGGAAGTTTTAACGTCTCCTTCAGGCCGCGGCAAGACTACAGGGCCCCGTGGAAAGTATCCCTCTGTTTCAATATTTCCCAAAAAGACCGGGTTATCCTCGCCTTATTCAAGCACCACATGGGTTGTGGGACAATGCGCAGTAGGCCCGATGGGGTTTGGTATTTCGAGGTCAATAATCTGAACGCGATTTGGGAGAGGGTGATTCCTTTCTTTAAACGTTTCCGGTTTCTGTCGGCAAAGAAGAAGCGGGATTTCGCTAAATTTTGCGAAATCGCGGAATTGTTAAGGGATAAGGAGCACTTGGCAAGTTCCGGTATTGAGAAAATACTGGAGATACGCAGGGATATGAACGACGGTGGCAACCGCAGGTATAGCGATACTGAGATCAGAAGAAAGATTCAGGAATCCTCAGAGACTATACGCCAGATCCGTCAAGGCACAGCGACGGAATGATATAGTCCGGTCTTTCGAGAAATCGAAAGTTAACATACACGAACGGTCCTAAGGTTTTGAAAGGGATTTCAAAGCCCTTTATGCTGGTAACGGCATATCGAATCCAACTGTATCGGTGAAACCCGACTCCCGAAAGGGAAGGGCAATACCGAGGGAAGTCGTAATTGACCCCGTAGAGACTACACGTTGGCCCCCGCTGAAATTCGGCGGGGTGAAGATATAGTCCATGCCAATAGTAATATTGGAACGTGCCTGAGCGAAATTCCTTGTGGGGTAAGTTCCCACGCGCACGAATGGTGTAACAACTGGAGCGCTGTCTCAACGAGGGACTCGGCGAAATTGTGGTGACAGTGAAGACGCTGTCTACCCGCACTTGGACGAAAAGACCCCAGAACCTTTACTCTACTCTGGTATTGAATTTTGGTCCGATATGTGTAGGATAGGTGGGAGACTGTGATGTCCGGGCGCTAGCCTGGGCGGAGTCGTCGTTGAAATACCACCCTTATTGTACTAAGGTTCTAACCCCTTGCCGTCTATCCGGCGGGGGGACCGTGCCAGACGGGGAGTTTGACTGGGGCGGTTTCCTCCTAAAATATAACGGAGGAGCCCAAAGGTTACCTCAAGACGGTCGGCAATCGTCTGTCGCGTGTAAAGGCATAAGGTAGCTTAACTGTGATCCCGACAGGGAGAACAGGTGCGAAAGCAGGGCTTAATGATCCGGTGGTTGTTAGTGGGAATGCCATCGCTCAACGGATAAAAGGTACTCTGGGGATAACAGGCTTATCGCGCTCGAGAGTTCATATCGACAGCGCGGTTTGGCACCTCGATGTCGGCTCATCCTATCCTGGGGCTGGAGAAGGTCCCAAGGGTCCGGCTGTTCGCCGGTTAAAAGGGTACGTGAGTTGGGTTCAGAACGTCGTGAGACAGTTCGGTCTCTATCCAGTGTGGGCGCAAGGAAGTTTGATGGGAGTTGTCCTTAGTACGAGAGGACCAGGGCAAGCGGACCTCTGGTGTTCCAGCTGTCCCGCCAGGGGCAAAGGCTGGGTAGCTACGTTCGAAAGAGATAAGCGCTGAAGGCATATAAGCGCCAAGCTCGCCCAAAGAATAGACTTCCCTGCCGTGGCAACACGGCAACAGACACCCGGGAGACGACCGGGTTGATAGGTCCCCGGTGCAAGACCCGCAAGGGTTTTAGCCTAAGGGATACTAATTGTCGATCGGCTTGACCACAAAGTCTTTTGAGAGTTTTCGGCTCGAGCGGGCCGGAAAAACCTACCGAGTTGTTGAAGCTTTGAAAATGACTGGCCCAGACTTGCAGCAGTGTCAGAGAGGGCAAGTCTGGGCAATTTGAAATTTCTTCGAAATTTCAAATTGAGGTGCCCATGCTGAGGAGGAAACACCCGTTCCCATTCCGAATACGGTAGTTAAGCTCCTCAAGGTCGATGGTACTTAGCTCGAAAGGGCTTGGGAGAGTAGATAGGCGCCTCTAAATTTAAAACCCCCGCAGGAAACCTGCGGGGGT
>CAZDLS010000026.1:5970-11001 GCA_964506425.1 uncultured Planctomycetia bacterium
TTTAAATTTAGCCCCGAACCACCGGCCTGGGCCGTGCCGTGGTTTGGGGCAAACATTACCTTGCCCCGCAGGTTTCCTGCGGGGGTTTTAAATTTAGCCCCGAACCACCGGCCTGGGCCGTGCCGTGGTTTGGGGCAAACAAGGCCTTCCCCCGCAGGTCTGCCGGCCCCCCTACCACGGGTCTCGCAAGGGACTGCAAAACTCATTGCAATCACCCCCCTTTTATATTACACTTTTAGTAGTATGAAAGTGAGAGTCTCATGAAAAGGCGCAGGGGGTTTACGCTCATCGAGATCGTCATCGCCGTGACGGTGATCGGGGTGTTGGCTTCCGTGGCGGTGGTGAGTTATCAGCGCAGCAAGCAGCGCCAGGAGTACCGGGCCATGCGGTCCAATGTGCACGTCCTTACCGATGCCGTGAAGAGTTATTTTTATACCGTGCAGGGGTATTGCGTGACGGCCAACACCGCGCAGACCAACAGCGCCTACGGCACGCAGATTCAGGACGACAACTTTTGTCGATATCTCGTGTATCTCAACGCAGGCAACCCCCAGGTGCGCGTCGATTATTTCCCCCTAGGGTGCGGCACCGGTGCCAGCACGGGATTGTTCCGATTCAATGTCAGCGGCGGTCAGATCAGCTGTGTCGGTGCGGATTGCATGACATAACCGGTTAGGCGTCGTGATGCGGGAAGGCCTAGACACGCCTATCCAATACATAAAAGGCATCGGCCCCAAGCGCGCGCGCGCCTTTGGGCGGGCCGGTATCAAGAGCGTCGAAGACGCTCTTTATTTTTTTCCCAGGCGCTATCAGGACCGCCGCGTCCTGACCCCCGTTGCCCAGGTCGTCGCCGGAGCGACGGTGGCCGTCGCGGTGACGGTCGAGGCGTGCCGGTCGCGCGAAGGGTTTCGGCGCAGGGGGTTGCGGGTCCTGGAGGTGCGGGCGGCTGATGAGACGGGAGAGCTTGCCGCCGTCTGGTTCAACCAGCCGTATCTGCGCCCTTATTTCGAGACCGGCACGCGGCTGTTGTTATTCGGCAGGGCCGAGCTCTACAAAGACCGGCTTCAGCTCACCGCTCCCGACTTTGAGGTCCTCGACGAGGAAGATACCGGCCCGAGCGGCCGCCGCGGCATCCTGCCCGTTTACGCCCTGCCCCAGGGCATCTCCCAGCGGCTCATGCGCCGCGTCATGGACGGGTTGCTGGATGCCGGCCTTCCCCGGCTAAAAGAGACCCTGCCTTACGACGTGCGCCGCCGACGCGCTCTCCTCAATATCGCGCAGAGCCTGCGTTTTATCCATTTTCCCGGGACCTTCGAACAGCAGCATCAGGCCTATGAGCGCCTGGCCTTTGAGGAGTTTTTTCTCTTCCAACTGCCGGTCCTGCTGCGCCGGCATAGCCGTCGCAAGCGGCGCGGCATCGCCTTTCGGATCGATACCGGGGCGCTGGCAGCATGCCGGCAGGCGTTGCCGTTCACATTGACCGGCGCCCAGGAGCGGGTCTTTGCCGAGATCACGGCCGCCATGGCCTTTCCGGAGCCCATGCAGCGTCTCCTGCAGGGCGATGTGGGCTCGGGCAAGACGATCGTCGCGACACTCGCCGCCCTGGTGGCCGCGGCCAACGGCTGCCAGACGGCGTTCCTCGTGCCGACCGAGATCCTCGCGCGGCAGCACTACGAGTTGCTCAAGGCCTTTTTTTCAGCGGCCCGTCCGCGTTCACGCGTCCGCGTGGGGCTCTTGACGAGCAGCCAGACGCCCAAGGAAAAGAAGAAGGCGCTCGAGGGGGTCTGCCAGGGCAGGGTGGACATCGTCATCGGGACGCACGCCCTGATCCAGCACGGGGTCGCCTTCCACAGGCTCGGACTCGTCGTGATCGACGAACAGCACAAGTTCGGCGTGGCACAGCGGGCCGTCCTCAGGCAAAAAGGCATCGATCCGGACGTGATCATCATGACGGCCACGCCCATCCCCCGGACCCTCTCCTTGACCCTCTACGGTGACCTGGACATCTCCGTGATCGACGAGATGCCGCCGGGCCGCGGCAGCGTGACGACGCGGCTCTTCTCTTCGCAGGCGCGCGGGGCCGTCTATGACCGCGTGAAGAAAGAGGTGGCAGCGGGCCGCCAGGCGTATTTCATCTATCCCGTCATCGAGGAGAACCCCCGTCTCGAGCTGCAGTCGGCCAAGCGGATGTTCCATGATTTGAGCGTTGGGCCCTTCAAGGGGTTACGCCTGGGCCTCGTGCACGGCCGCCTGAACAAGGACGCGCAGCAGGACGCCATGGAGCGTTTTCGCAAGGGCCGCATCGACATCCTGGTCGCGACGACGGTCCTCGAGGTCGGCATCGATGTTCCCAATGCCACCATGATGGTCGTCGACAATGCCGATCGGTTCGGGCTCTCGCAGCTGCATCAGATGCGCGGCCGTGTGGGCCGGGGCGCTGAGGCGTCCTATTGTTTCCTCATCGCGGATCCCGTGTCACAGGAGGCCCGTCGCCGGTTGCAGGCCATGGCCGCCTTTCCGGACGGGTTCCGCATCGCCGAGGAAGACCTTAAGATCCGCGGCCCGGGCGAGTTCTTCGGAGAGCGCCAGCACGGCCTGACGGAGTTGCGTCTGGGTGATCCGTTGGCACAGATGCATCTGCTGAAGGCCGCCCGCGAGGACGCTGTCCGCCTCCTGCGCGATGACCCTGCTCTGGAGTCCCGCACGAATCAGGAGCTCAAGAGGGCCTTGCACCGCCGGTTCCCGGAGTTTGAGAGGTTCCTGGAAGTAGGGTAGCCTCCTGAACGAGCGTATCGGATGACCTTGGGACAAGTTCTGGGTTGACGTGCTGGAAAATGTGGTCTAATGTGTTGGGGGAGGCATATCCGGCCGGTCACCTGTTTTGACAAGGGGGGGCTTTGGGGGAGAGGAGAAGATTTCCGCGCCTGGACGTCGTTGTCGGCGTCCGATGGGAGAAGCTGGCGCCCAAGAAGCGGTGGGGGCTCAGGACCGACGCCCACCTGACGAGAAACATCTCCGCCGGAGGCATCTGTCTGATCGTCTCTGAGGACGTGGCGGTCGGCGAGCGCCTGAGTCTGGATATCGAGTTGCCGTCGGGCAAGGCGTTCCACGCCGTGGGCCGCGTCGCCTGGACGGCTCCTTCGGCGGCCGGCGGCGATAAGGCGCGCAAGCGCCGCGAGATCGGCATCGAGTTCGTGGAGATCGCCAAGAAGGACCGCGAAGAGATCCAGCGGTTTATCTGGACGAACCCGGCCTTTCGGGAGAGCTGAGGCCCTGCCGTCCCGGGACGGGACCTAAAAAAAGGGGAGGTAATATGGCGGACATCAAGGTCGAACGATTGACCCGGCAGGAGCTGGAAGAGAGGGGCGTTCCAAGCTGGCCCATATGGACCAAGGAGGCCTCGCGTTTTCCTTGGGCCTACGAGAGCACGGAAGAGTGCCTCATCCTGGAGGGCGACGTCACCGTCGAGACGCAGGACGGCCAAAAGGTCAGCTTTGGCAAGGGGGATTTCGTGACCTTTCCCGAAGGGCTCTCCTGCACGTGGCATATCAAAAAGGCCGTCAAGAAGCACTACAATTTTCGTTGATCATCGGCAGGGCAAAAGGAGGAGGCATGGGATACCGCCGAGGTTTTACGTTGCTCGAGCTCGTCATCGTGACGGTCGTCATCGGGGTCCTGGCGAGCATCGGTGTCGCGACACAGAGGTCTTTCCTCGACAGGAGCAGGGGGGCTGAGGCCAGGCAGATCTTGCTTTCCGGTTATGCGGGTTACCAGAGATTGTTGGCTGACGATGAAGAGATCAGCGCCAGCAAGCCCCTTTCGTGGCCGAGGATGGGGATGACCGATCCGAACTTGATCGCCGGACGGTATTTCAACTATTCCATCCGTCCCACATCCAATAATCCAACGAGGCTTGAGGCCAAACGGGGTGTTGTCGTCAGCGGTTGCGCAGGAACGGCCTCTCATGAATTTCGGTTGGATCTGGGCACAGGCCGATTGACGGAAAGTTTATCTTGAAGGCAGCGGGAACGGTACACGGCGCGTCTTGAGCCGTTTTGCCCGCCGGGGCGTTCATCCGATATGCGCATCATCGCCGGCACATACAAGGGCCGCCGCATAGATTTCCCACGGCACATAAGGCCTACCCAGGACAAGGCGCGTCAGGCGGTCTTTGATATCTTGGCCAGAGCCGTGAAAGACGCCCGGGTCCTGGACCTGTTCGCGGGCAGTGGCGCTCTGGGTCTGGAGGCGCTCTCCCGGGGCGCCCGGGAGGCGGTCTTTATCGAGAGGGATAGGCGTTCTTTGGCCGTTCTCGCGCGGAATGTGGAGGTGCTGGGGGTCGCCGGCAAGACCCAGACCTTCCTTAAAAACACGGGGCTGGCTCTCTCCATCCTCGTCAAAAAGGGCCGGATATTTGATATCGTCCTGGCAGACCCGCCTTATCATAAAGGCCTGGCGAAAAAAACCTTGCAAACGTTGGGTGCCGGTGGTATATTAGCTCCTCATAGTTTTGTCATTATCGAGCATGGCCGTCAAGAGGCCCTGCCTAGAGAGGAGGGTGTTTTGCGTCTCTTTAGGCAGAGTCGGTACGGGATGATCCTGCTGTCGTATTATCAACGCACGGCGTGAGTTATGTGTCAAAAAGCGATCTATCCGGGGACGTTCGATCCGGTCACGAACGGTCACATCGACGTGATCAAACGGGCGCTTAAGACCTTCGGCGAGGTGGCCGTCGCCGTGGCTCCCAACCCCCAGAAGGCGCCGCTCTTCTCCGTTGAGGAGCGCGTGGGCCTCCTCAGGGAGTCGCTCAAGGGTCTTGACGGGGTCTCGGTCAAGAGCTTTGACGGCTTGGTGGTGGAGCTGGCGAAGCGCGAGAAGGCCCAGATCGTCATCCGGGGCCTGCGCATGCTCTCCGACTTCGAGTACGAGTTCCAGATGGCCCTGACGAACCGCAAGCTGGAGGATTCAGTGGAGACCGTCTTTCTGATGCCGTCGGCATCGTACAGCTATGTCTCTTCCAAGCTGTTGAAA
>CAZDLS010000026.1:11011-16951 GCA_964506425.1 uncultured Planctomycetia bacterium
TATTTTTTGCCTGCTTGCGCTTACGAGGCGCTGAAAAAGAAGGTCGGGCGCAAAGATTAAAGAGAGATGGCTGCCCTTTAGGAGGGGCTGCACCCTTTAGGGACAGGCACGGTGATATGCGGATCGATCCGCGGCGCCTTCCGGAAGACCGGGACATCACGTTTGCGCAAGAGTGGGACGCACTGGCCTGCGATCTGAACGCGCCCGCCTGGCGCTTTTGCCGTCCCCTGCGCGTGGCGGCCCGGGCCCGGCGTGAAGGCGCGGTGGCGCGGGTCAGCGTCACCGTCACGGCGAGGCTGTGTGCGGTCTGCGGCCGCTGCGACCGGCCTTTTGAGGCGTCTTTTGAGAAATCGCTCAAGCTGGTGTACCCGATCGAGGCAGAGCGGCACGGCATCGAGCTGGACGACGATATCCGCGAGGAGATCCTGTTGAGCTTCCCCGCCAAGATCCTGTGTTCCGATTCCTGTAAGGGGCTGTGCGTCCGCTGCGGAGCGGACTTGAATAGAGAACCATGCCGTTGTTAGGAGGAGACAAGATACATGCCTAATCCAAGACGTCGACACTCACGGGCCCGGGGACGCCGGCGCCGCACGCACTGGAAGGGGACGCGGCCCGTCCTGGTGGCGTGCCCCCAATGTAAGGCACTCAAGGAGCCGCACCGCATCTGTTTGGTGTGCGGCACGTACGACGGCCGTTCGGTCATCGACTTCGAGTCCCGTCGCGCCAAAAAGGTAGAGAAAAAGAAGAAAAAGAGCCGGTAACCGACGGCCGCAGGAGGTATATGGTTCGAGTCGCTGTGGATGCGATGGGCGGAGACCATGCGCCCGCCGTGGTCATCGAGGGGGCCTTGGAGGCGGTGGCCCGCTTTGACGTCAGCGTCCTCCTGGTGGGGCCCGAGAGGGAAGTGAAGGCTCGCCTGGACAGGTGCCGTTATGACACCGGCCGCGTCGAGGTCGTCCATGCCTCCGAGACCATCCAGATGGATGAGGCGCCGGCCGCGGCGATCCGCCGCAAGAAGGACTCTTCGATCTCCGTAGGCATCCAGTGCGTCAAGAACGGGCGCGCGGATGCCTTTTTCAGTGCGGGCAACACCGGCGCGGTCGTCTGCGGCGCCACGCTCAAGCTGGGTCTCCTGGAGACCATCGAGCGGCCGGGGATCGCGATCGTGATGCCCAACCGCACCGGCGTCTCGCTCATCATCGACGCCGGCGCGAACATCAACCCTAAGCCCGTCCACCTCCTGCAGTATGCCATCATGGGCAGCGCCTATTTCGAGGAGATCCTCGGCAAGAAGCGTCCGACGGTGGGGCTCCTGAACGTCGGGGAGGAAGAGGCGAAGGGGACGGACTTCGTCCGGCAGACCCACCAGCTCATCGAAGAGAGCCCCGTGAATTTTATCGGCAACGTCGAGGGCAAACACATCTTCTCCGGCCAGTGCGACGTGATCGTGGCCGACGGCTTTGTGGGCAACGTCACGCTGAAGGTCGCCGAGAGCATCGCGGAGATCCTCTCGCACTTCCTCAAGGACGAGATGGCCTCCAGCTGGCGCGGCCGCCTGTCGTACCTCCTGGGCCGGCCGTGTTTTAACAATTTCCGCAAGAAGATCGACTACTCCGAATACGGCGGTGCGCCGCTGTTGGGCGTGGATGGGATCGCGATCATCGGCCACGGCCGCTCTTCGGCCAAGGCCGTGATGAACGCGATCCGCGTCGCGAAGAAGGAAGTCGAGCGCAACATCAATCAGAAGATCCTCGAGAGGGTAAGAAAGACCCTGGCCCGCGTGCCATGAAAAGACGCACATCCTTAAGACCGGTGGGGATCATCGGCCTGGGCTCCTACGTCCCCAAAAAGGTCCTGACGAATAAGGATCTGGAGGGGATGGTGGAGACTTCCGACGAGTGGATAACGACGCGTACGGGCATCAAGGAGCGCCGTATCGCGTCCGCCAACGAATCGACATCGGTCCTGGCGTCGCACGCGGCGAAAGCGGCGCTTAAAGACGCGCGGGTGAAGGCCGAGGAGATCGACCTGATCGTCGTGGCCACGGTCACGCCCGACATGCCTTTTCCGGCGACGGCCTGTTTTGTCCAGGAGGAGATCGGCGCCAAGGACGCGGCGTGCTTTGACCTGAGCGCGGCGTGCGCGGGTTTTCTGTACGGCATGGAGATGGCGCGCCAGATGATCGCCTCCGGCGTGTACGAGCGCGCCCTCGTGATCGGGGCGGAGAAGCTTTCGGCGGTCACGGACTGGACCGACCGCAACACCTGCGTCCTCTTCGGCGACGGGGCCGGCGCCGCGGTGCTCGCGCCGGTGCCGAGCGGCGGCATCCTGGCCACCTACCTGGGCAGCGACGGCGCCCTGGCGCCGCTTTTGATGCTTCCCGGCGGCGGCAGCCGTCATCCGGCGACCATGGAGACGGTCCGCGACCACATGCACTTCGTCAAGATGCGCGGCAACGAGGTCTTCAAGCTCGCCGTCAGGATCATGTCCGACGCCGCGTGCAAGGCGCTCAAGCAGTGCCGCCTCGACGTCGAAGACATCGACTGCTTCATCCCTCACCAGGCCAACATGCGCATCCTGGACGCCGTGGCGCGCAAGATGGGCCTGCCGAAAGAGAAGATCTTCTTCAACGTCGCTCAATACGGCAACATGTCCGCGGCCTCGACGGCTGTGGCGCTCAGCGAGGCCTTTCACGGCGGCCGCGTCAAGCCGGGCAGCGTGGTGGTATTGGATGCCTTCGGCGCCGGCCTCGTCTGGGGGTCCTGCGTCCTGCGCTGGCAGAAATAAGGGAACGCAGGCGTCCTGCGTTGGCAGAAGTGACGTCACCTTTCGCAACGATCCCATGAAGCATATCGCTTTTTTGTTTCCCGGTCAGGGCGCCCAGTACGTGGGCATGGGCAGGGACGTCAGCGACGCATACCCCGAGGCCGCGCGTGTCTTTGACGAGGCTGACAGGATCTTGGGATCTTCTCTCTCCCGGCTTTGCTTTGAGGGGCCGGTTGAGGAGTTGACGCGCACGCAGAACTGCCAGCCCGCCGTCTTCGTGGCGAGCCTGGCGTGTCTGGAGGCGTTGAGGAGCGTCTGTCCTGGTCTGACGCCTGAGGCGGTCGCGGGTCTGAGCCTGGGGGAGTACACGGCCTTGGTGGCGGCGAAGGTCATCGGTTTCCGCGACGGCGTCGTATTGGTGCGCGCGCGCGGAGAGCTGATGGAGGCGTGTGCCCGTCAGCACCCCGGCACCATGAGCTGCGTGCTGGGGCTTGACAGGGATACCGTCGCCGGGATCTGCTCCCGGACGCACTGCGAGATCGCGAACCTCAACTGTCCGGGTCAGGTGGTCATCTCGGGGCGGCGCGAGGCGGTCGAGGCCGCATCGCAGAAGGCCATGGAGCAGGGTGCCCGGCGCGTCGTCCCGCTCGACGTGAGCGGCGCGTTCCACTCTTGCTTGATGGACGAGGCGAGCCACGGGCTCAAGGCGAAGATAGACCGCGTCGGGTTTGAGCCGGCCCGCACCCCCGTGGTCGCCAACGTCGACGCAAAGGTACAGACCGAACCGGCCCTCATCAAGCAGAAGCTGATCGAGCAGGTCAACGGCCCCACGTACTGGGAGGCCTCGATGCGGTTGCTGCTCCATCGCGGGATCACGACCTTTTTCGAGATCGGGCCGGGCAGCGTGCTCAAGGGGCTCATGAAGAAGATCGACCCGCAGGCCCGCGTGATCAGCGTGGGGCGCGCCGAGGAGGTCCGGGCATGGGCGGGGCAGGAGGTCTGATATGGGTCTGACATTGGCAGGCAAGGTGGCTTTGGTGACGGGGGGCGGCCGGGGGATAGGCCGCGAGATCGCCCGGCTCTTCGCGGAGGAGGGCGCGGACGTCGTCCTCTGCGACGTCGACTTGGGAGAAGCGCAGGCGACCCAGAAGGAGATCGAGGCGCTGGGCCGCCGGTCGATGAGCTTTGAGACGGATGTCACGGATTTTAAAAAGGTTGAGGAGATGGTCAATTTAATCCTTGACAATTTAAAGCGGATTGATATATTAGTTAACAATGCCGGCATCACCCGCGATAATTTGCTTCTGAGGATGAGCGAAGAGGACTGGGATAGGGTGCTGGCCGTGAATCTGAAGGGTGTCTTCAACGGCACCAAGGCCGTCTCCAGGGCGATGGTCAAGCAACGGAGCGGCAAGATCATTAACATAGCTTCGATCATAGGGATCGTGGGTAACGCCGGCCAGGCGAACTACGCGGCCAGCAAGGGCGGGATCATAAGCTTCACTAAATCCGTGGCCCGGGAGCTGGCGTCGCGTAACGTCAACGTCAACGCGATCGCGCCGGGCTTCATCCAGACGGCCATGACGGGCAGGCTTAAGGCACAGCAACGGGACGCCCTGCTGGCGGACATACCTTTGAATAGATTGGGCGAGCCCGCGGACGTGGCCCAGGCGTGTCTGTTTCTGGCGTCCGGGAACTCGGATTACGTCACGGGACAGACGCTGGTTGTCGACGGCGGGATGAGCATGTAAGATGAGCATGTCATTTGAGGGTCGGTGAGGCAGGTCAATTAAGGAGGAGAGATGTCGGAAACCGTCAACAAGGTCAAATCGATCATCGCCGAACAGCTGGGCGTGAAACCGGAAGAGGTGACGCTCGAGGCGTCTTTCGTCGAGGATCTGGGCGCCGATTCGCTGGATACGGTCGAGCTGGTGATGGCCCTGGAAGAGGAGTTTGGCATCGAGATCCCGGACGAGGATGCCGAGAAGATGACGACGGTGGGCGAAGCGGTCAAATACATCGAAGAGAAGATCGCCAAGAAGTAGGCAGGCCTCTTGGACGATGCGGCCAACGGATTTTAAAAATTACCCCGACTCTTTGCGTCGGGGTAATTTATACTGGAGTGCGAGGACCGGCCCGCCGTCAAGGCGGTCACGGCGCCGGGGTGAGGGCCGGGAAGGAAGCGGGGACGCATGATGAAACGACGGGTCGTCGTGACGGGGATGGGGGCCGTGACCCCGATCGGCAACACGGTGCCGGTTTTCTGGAAGAACCTGACGGCCGGCATGAGCGGGGTCAGCCGCATCGTGTATTTTGACCCCGCGGCCTATGACTGTCAGATAGCCGGCCAGGTTAAGGACTTCGATCCGGCTTCCTTTCTTTCGAAAAAAGATGTCAAGCATACCGAGAAGTTCGTGCACTACGCCATGGGGGCCTCGGCCGAGGCCATGGCGGACGCGGGCCTCGCCGAGCAGGAGGGTGAGGAGGCGAACCGTTTCGGTGTCTTGATCGGCTCCGGTATCGGAAGCCTGCGGATCATCGAGGAGCAGCACGAGGTTCTGCTCCGGCGCGGACCGGGGAAGCTGCGGCCTTTTCTCATCCCCATGCTGATCGTCAATGAGGCGAGCGGGCACGTCTCGATGCGGTTTCGGCTCAAGGGGCCCAATTCGTGCGTGGCGACGGCCTGCGCCACGGGCAACCACGCCATCGGCGACGCCATGCGTATTATCCAGTACGGCGACGCGGACGCGATGCTCGCCGGCGGCACCGAGGGTGCCGTGACGCCGATGGGCATCGGCGGTTTCTGCGCGCTCAAAAGCCTATCGATGCGCAACGATGAGCCCGAGCGCGCGTCGCGTCCCTTTGACGCCCAGCGCGACGGTTTTGTCATGGGCGAGGGCGCCGGGGTCGTGGTCCTCGAAGAGCTCGAACACGCGAGGCGCCGCAGGGCCAGGATCTACGCCGAGATCGCCGGATTCGGCATGTCCGGCGACGCCTATCACATCACGGCGCCCGACCCGAGCGGGGACGGCTGCGTGCGGGCCATGGTCGCCGCGCTCCAGGACGCCGGCATGAAGCCCGAAGACATCGATTACATCAACGCCCACGGCACCTCGACGTGGCTCAACGACAAGATCGAGACCTTGGCGCTCAAGAAGACCTTCGGCGACCACG
>CAZDLS010000027.1:0-16737 GCA_964506425.1 uncultured Planctomycetia bacterium
CTGTGAGTGGTGCGGCTCCCTGATCATGGATGCCCGCCACATGTGCAACGGGAAGCTGAAGGACGTCGCTTATATCTGTAATTCGTGCGGCCGGCTGGCGGTGAGCCCTACGTTTTTGTGTCGGCCCAAGAAGATAGGGGCATAGCGGTTTAGGAAGGCGCGGAGGGTGCGCCCCTCGCGGGGGCATGTCTTCCTCGGGGGCATGTCCCCTCGGGGGCAAGTCCCCCTCGGGGGCAAGTCCCCCTCGGGGGCAAGCCGCTTTAGAGGGCGAGGGGCATCTGCGCCGACGAGAGTCTTTCGATGAGGGCGCCTAACAGCAGGCGCTCTCTTTTTTTGATGGCGAGGCTTTTATAGATCTCCAGCGCCTCGCGCTGGAGAAGCCTCATGCGTCCGAGGCAGAAGGCGTAGGCGCCGCTTGCGATGATAAGGTCTTTGAAGGTCTTAAGGTCCCGGGCAGCCTTTTTCTTCTTTTCGAAGACGGCCTGGAAGCGCCGCTTGTCCGTTCCCTTCAGGCGGCGCCAGGCCGTATAAGCGAGCAGCGTCTTCTTGGACTCGGCGAGGTCCGTCAGCACGGGTTTGCCGATGAGCTCTTCGGTGCCGAAGGTGTCCAGGAAGTCGTCGTAGATCTGGAAGGCCACCCCGGCGGCCAGGCCCAGGCGCGAGAGCTTGCGCTGTTCCGACGGCGCGGCGCCGGCGAGCGTCGCGCCCATGAGGAGCGGGCACTCGAAGGTGTACTTGGCCGTCTTGTATATATAGGTAAGGGCGATGTCTTTCTTCCGCAGGGCCGCGAGCCGCGCGTGACCCAGGACGATATCGATGAACTCGCCCGCGCCGGTATAGGCGGCCGTCGCCACGAGGTGGCGCAGGGCCGTTTCCTTGCGCCGGGGGTCTTCCCGGACGGCGAGGAACGCTTCGATCGCGAGCGCGAAGAGGATGTCTCCCGCGACCACGGCGAGGCTGGCGCCGATCGCCGCGCCCGAGGCGGTCCTGACGTTTTTGTCGAAGACGCGGTGCAGGGTCGGTTCGCCGCGCCGGGTGGCCGAGCGGTCGATGACGTCGTCGTGGATGAGCATGTAGTCGTGGAGGAGCTCGATGGCGGCGGAGGCGGCGAAGAGGCCCGGGGTAGGGGTGCGTCTCTTTTTGGCGTAGCCCTCATACGCCAAAAGGAAGAGGACCGGCCGGATGCGCTTGCCGGGCCGCAGGACAAAGTCCCGGCACGCGTCAAAGAGGACGGGGGAGATCTTGCGCAGGCGGTACCGCCGGTCGATATCCCGGAAGAGGCGCTTCAGGGCCTTGTTGATGCGGCGCACGTATCTTTCCATGGGACGTTCATCCTAACACAAAAGATGCGGCCCGACAAAGGGTTTTGCCGTTTGCCGGACCGCCCCGCTCCGATTCTTGTATCCCGCTTCTTGCATTCCGCCTTCGCAGACATCTTGTATCCCCGCCTTCGCAGACATCTTGTATCCCCGCCTTCGCAGACAGCATGCTTCGGCGGGATACCCGGTCCTTGGCAGGGGTTTTGTTTGCAAAGGGCGGGCAGTTATACTATCATATGGTTTGTCGTTGAGGCGTCTCTTGGGGGTGTGCGTGGGGGATATCGTTGTCATCGGTGCGGGGTTTGCAGGCCTGCGTCTGGCTTGTATCCTGGGGCGTTGGCGCCGGCGGCTCGAGGAACGCCAGGTGCTCTTCATCGACGCCAAGGACACCTTTGATCACTTGCCCTTATTGCCGGACGTGGCCGGCGGCCGCCTGAAGGCGCGCCACGTCCAGGAAGCGTTGGCGCCGTATCTGGCGCGCCGGGGCGTGAACTTCACCCGGGGCGAGGTGGTGCGGGTGGACACGGACGCCAAGGAGGTCCTGCTCGCGGACGGCCGTGCTGTCGGGTATGCTTGTCTCGTGATCGCCTGCGGGACGGTGACGAATTTTTACGGCCGCGCGGATGTCGAACGCGAGGCCCTGACGTGCGATACGGCACAAGACGCGGCGGCCCTATGGGAGATGGTCTCCGCGCACCCCGGCAAGAAGTTCCTCGTGGTGGGAGCGGGCTATACCGGTGTCGAGATAGCCAGCCACCTGGCCGTTGCGCTGCGGCGCCGGAACAAAAAGGCCTCGGTCATGCTCGTCGAGCAGGCCGACGAGATCCTGGCCGCACTGCCCGAGTGGATGCAGGATTACTGCCGCGTGAACCTGAGCCGTCTGAAGGTGGCGATGTACCCGGCGTGTTCGGTCGAGGAGGCGGGTGCCGGCCGCGTGAAGCTCTCGAACGGCATCAGCGTGAGCGATGCCGTCCTGATCTGGACAGCGGGGGTGCGGCCGCCGGCCTTTGTCGCGGCGTTGCCTTACAAGAAAGACGGGCGCGGGCGGCTGGTCGTCGACGCGGGGATGCGATGCGCCGAGGATTGTTTTGCCGTCGGGGACGCGGCGTCGTTCGAGCACAGGGGCCGGCCGTTGCGCATGGCGGTCCAATTCGCCCTAACCCAGGCCGATGTGGCGGCGGCCAACGCGGTGCGCGCGTGCCTGGGGCGCGGGCGTCTCAAGAAATTCAGGCCCCTCGATCTGGGCTACATCGTGCCCATGGCCAACGGCCGCGCCTGCGGCAGGGTGGCGGGCGTGCGCATGGCGGGCCTGTTCGCCTGGGTACTGCACCATGTCATGTGTCTGTATCGTTCGGTCTCCAGCCGCATGCGGCTGGGGATGATCAGGGATGGCGTGACCAACAACGGGATCTTAAGACGGTGGCACTAAGACGTTTTTTATTTCTCGGGGTGATCGCAGCGGTCGGCGTGCTCGCCGGATGCGCGGCCGGCCCGCGCGGCGGCACGTTCGGCTATGAGACCGTCGTCGTCGGCGGGGCGCGGTATCTGTCGCTCGTCGAGCTGTGCGAGCGCGAAAGCCTGGTGTGGGACTTCGATCCCTTGAGCCAGATCGTGATCATCAAGAAGGACGCCACGCAGGCGCGTTTTCTCATCGGCAGCCGCAAGGCCGTCGTGAACGATGAGGTCAGGGTCTTGCCGGCCCCCGTGATCGTCAAAGAGAGCGTCGTCTGGGCGCCGATGACTGTCCGGGATATCTTCGTGGCGCCCGCCTGCCCGTTCCCGGTGCCGTTCGCCGCGGACAAAGAGGTCTTTCTGCGCCGCATCGAGCACGTGGTGCTGGATGCCGGCCACGGCGGCAAGGACCCCGGCGCCGTCGGCCTCAAGGGCCTGCGCGAGAAAGACGTCAACCTGGACATGGCCTTTCGGCTCAAGAAGGAGCTGGAGCGCTGCGGCCTCCAGGTGACCCTGACGCGCCTGGACGATACGTTCATCCCGCTCGCCGAGCGCGCCCGGATCGCCAACAGCAGGGGCGCGGACCTCTTCGTGAGCCTCCATGCCAACGCCAACCGTGCGCGCTGGATCGAAGGTTTTGAGGTGTATTATCTGACGGAGGACGTCGATGACGACGCGCGGGCGCTGGCGGCGGCGGAGAACGTGCCCGACGAGGTGGAGGCCGGGGTCTTCGGGAGGCAGGTCCTTTCGTTCAAGGCGATGTTGTGGGACCTGATCTTCACGGAGGACCGCAAGGAGTCGATCGAGCTCGCCGACACGATCAGCCAGGCGGTGGCCAGGCGTCTGGGCATGAAGCTCTTGGGCGTCAAGGGCGCGCCGTTCGTGGTCCTGAAGGGGGCGCGCATGCCCGCGGTCCTCGTCGAGGTCGGCTATCTCTCCAACGGGGGCGGCGAGCTCAAGCTCAAGGATCCGTCCTACCGGCAGAAGATGTCCGAGGCCATCGCCGAGGGGATCATGGATTTTAAGGGATACGCGGAAGGAAGCGGGCAAGACCCGTCGTGAGGAGTCCGGCATGGACAAACCCATAGGCATATTCGATTCGGGGATCGGGGGGTTGACGGTCGTCAAAGAGGTCGTCAAGCTTTTGCCCTGCGAGAAGATCGTCTATTTCGGCGACACGGCGCGCGTCCCGTACGGGGTCAAGTCGAAAGAGACGATCGTGAAGTTTTCGATCGAGAACACGCTTTTTTTGCTCAAGAAGAACGTCAAGATGATCGTGGTGGCGTGCAATACCTCTTCGAGTCTGGCCTTGCCCGAGATCCGCCGCCACTTCAAGATCCCCATGATGGGCGTGATCGGCCCGGGCGCCAAGGAGGCGGTCTACGCGACGAAGAACGGCCGCGTCGGCGTCATCGGGACACGCGCGACCATCAATAGCGGCGCGTATGAGACCGAGATCCGGCGCCTCGACCCGCGCGTGAAGGTCTTCGCCGAGGCGTGCCCCATGTTCGTGCCGGTCGTCGAGGAGGGGTGGGTGAACGACCCCGTGGCAAAGAAGATCGCCGCCAAGTACCTGGCGCCCCTCAAGGCCCGCCGGGTGGACACGCTCATCCTCGGGTGCACGCACTATCCGCTCATGAAGACCTTGTTCCATCAGATCATGGGGCCGGGCGTGCGGTTGATCGATTCGGCGCAGCAGGTCGCGGTCGAGGTCCGTCAGGTCCTGGCGCAGGAAGGGTTGCTGCGCGGCCGCCGGGGCCGCGTGGACCACGCTTATTATGTCAGCGACGAGGTCGCGATCTTCAAGGACGTCGCACGTCGCTTTCTGGGCAAAGAGCTGCGGGGTATCCGCAAGGTCAACCATGTTTGAAGCGGTCGTATTGATGGATTTCAGCGCCGCGCATAATCTGCGCGGGTATCGGGGCAAGTGCGAGGCCCTGCACGGCCACAACTGGAGGGTCGAGGTGGCGGTGGCGGCCAAGCGCCTCGACAAGACCGGCATGGTCGAAGACTTCGGGGTGATCAGGAAGGACCTGCGGATCGTTTTGGAGGAGCTGGACCACCACTACCTGAACGACGTGAAGGCCTTTGGCCGGACGAACCCCACATCCGAGAACATCGCGAAGTGGGTCTTTGAGAAGATGGGGCGGCGCCTGCGCTCCTCGCGCTGCAAGGTCTCCTGGGTCAAGGTGTGGGAGACGGCCACGAGCTGCGCGGCGTACCGGCGGCCATGAAGAAGGCGGTCGTTCTCTTGTCGGGGGGGCTTGATTCAGCGACCACGCTCTACGTGGCGCGCGGCCAGGGGTATCGCGTGCGCGCCGTGATCTGCGATTACGGCCAGCGCCACAAGAAAGAGGTCGCGGCCGCCCGGCGGATCGCCCGTTTGGCCCGCGTGCCTTTTGACGTTCTCCGGCTCAAGTTTCCCTGGAAGGGCTCGGCGCTGCTGGACAGGCGGATCAGCGTGCCGCGGCCGTCCCGGCGTCGGGGCGCGGGCATCCCGGCGACGTACGTGCCGGCGCGCAATATCGTCTTTTTGAGCCTCGCGCTCTCGTGCGCCGAGGCGTGGGGCGCGCGCTCCCTTTTTATCGGCGCCAACGCGATCGACTACTCGGGGTATCCCGACTGCCGGCCCGCTTTCTACAAGGCCTTTGCGTTGGCCGCGCGCCGGGGCACGAAGACCGGCGTCGCCGGCCGCCCCGTCGCGATCAAGACGCCGCTCATCCGTCTGACAAAGGCCCGGATCATCAGGAAGGGAAGGCGTCTGGGCGTGCCGTACGCCTTGACGTGGTCGTGTTACAGGGGCGGGGCGCGGCCCTGCGGCGCCTGCGACAGCTGCCGCCTGCGCGCCAAGGGCTTCCGCGAGGCCGGCCTCGCCGACCCCGGCCTGAAAAAATGAGACAAGATATGCTGACGGCGAAGGTCGCAGAGGTCTTTGAGAGCATCCAGGGTGAAGGGATCTATGTCGGTATCCCGCAGGTCTTCGTGCGCTTCTTCGGCTGCAACCTGAGCTGTTCCTACTGCGACACGCGGCCGACGACGTTCCGGGAGTATTCCGTGGCCGGGCTCATGGAGGCGCTGGCGGCGTTCCGCGGCTACCATTCGTTGAGCCTGACCGGCGGGGAGCCGTTGTGCCAGACGACGTTCCTGCGGGTCTTCCTGAGCCGTTTCAAGCGGGTCGATAACCTGGTGTACCTGGAGACGAACGGCACGCTGGTCCATGAGCTGGCCAAGGTCCTGGACATGGTCGACATCGTGGCCATGGACATGAAACTGCCTTCGTCGGGCGGCGGGGCGCCCCGGTGGAAGGACCACGAGGACTTTCTGCGTTGCGCGCAGGAGAAAGATGTCTTCGTCAAGCTGGTCGTGAACTTGGACACGTCCCGGCAGGACGTGTGCGCAGCCCGCGACGTGATCCGGCGCGTCAAGCCGGACGTGCCGGCCGTCCTTCAGCCGCAGTGGGGCTGCGACAGCGAGACGCTCTATCTGAAGATGATGGGCTTTCAGCGCGACCTGGCGGACGCCGGCATCACCAACGTGCGGACGCGGCCCCAGGCCCACAAGCTCGCCGGCATAAAATGAGACAAAAACACAAGATGACGAAGCGGTCGGGGTATGAGGGGTTGCAGGCGCGGGTGCGGACGATGAAGACGCCGGTCCTCGAGGCGTGGAGGAACCAGTATCCGCACAAGACGTATACCGTCGCCATCGAGGTCCCCGAGTTCACGTGCCTGTGCCCCAAGACCGGCCTGCCGGATTTTGCCTCGATCGCGATCGAGTACGTCCCTTTCAAGCAGTGTGTGGAGCTCAAGTCGCTCAAGGAGTACATGATGTTTTATCGCGACGTCGGCATCTTTCATGAGCACCTGGCCAACAGGGTGCTCGATGATTTCGTCAAGGCGTGCCGGCCGCGCCGGGCAAAGATCACGACGCGTTTCAATCCGCGCGGCGGCATCGCGACGACGGTCACGCGCGAATACAGGAGGCGGCCGCGATGATAACACATGCCAGGGTCCGCGAAACGATCGCCGGCCTGTGCGTCCGGGCCAACGTGGTGTTGCGGCCGGACGTGACGACCGCCTTAAGGGCCGCGCAGAAAAGGGAGAGGGATGGCCGGGCCCGCCGTCTCTTGGGGCAGATCCTGGAGAACGCCCGTGTCGCGAAGCTCGACGGGGTGGCCATCTGTCAGGACACGGGCCTGCCCGTCGTCTTTGCCGGCATCGGTCCGGACGTGGACCTGAGACGGTTGGACCTGGAGAAGGCGATCCAGGAGGGGGTGGAGCGCGGATACCGCAAGGGGTGCCTGAGGGATTCCATCGTGCGCGATCCCCTGAAGCGCGACGCGGGGTCGCACTTTTCTCCGTGCGCGGTCCATTATGAGATGACGGCGTCCAAGGGGTTGTCGTTGACGGTGCTGCCCAAGGGGTTCGGCTGCGAGAACAAGACGCAGCTGCGGATGCTTGACCCGACGGCCGGACCGCAGGCGCTCGAGGAGTTCATCGTCGCGTGTGTCAGGCAGGCCGGCCCGGACGCGTGCCCGCCGTACGTCGTCGGCGTGGGGATCGGCGGGGCGTCTGATACGGCGTGTCTGTTGAGCAAGAAGGCGTTGTTGCGGCCGGTGACGGCGCGGCAGGGATCGGCGGCCCTGGACAGGATGGCCCGCCGGCTGATGAGGCGCTTTGATGCCTTGCGCATCGGGCCCATGGGGCTGGGCGGCAGGACCACGGTCCTGGGCGTCAACATCCTGACGCACCCGACACATATCGCCGGCTTGCCCGTCTGCGTCAATATCAGCTGTCATGCCTTGAGGAGCGCCCATGCCCGCCTCACCTAGAGGGACCGTGCGTTTATCGACGCCGCTCGATCGCGATGCGCTCGGCCGCCTGCGCTGCGGGCAGGAGGTCCTGCTCAGCGGCACCGTCTACACCGCGCGGGACCAGGCGCACCGCCGCCTCAGGGATCTGCTGAAGGCAGGCAAGCGTCTGCCGTTTGATATCAGGGGTCAGGTCGTTTATTACTGCGGCCCCACCAGGACGCCGGCCGGCCGGGTCGTCGGCGCCTGCGGCCCGACGACGGCAGGCCGCATGGACCCGTTCATGGCGCCCTTGCTGCGCGCCGGCCTGAGGGCCGTCATCGGCAAGGGCCGGCGCTCGGCCGAGGTCAGGGCGCTCCTGAAGAAGCACAAGGCCGTTTATTTTTTGGCGACGGGCGGCGCCGGCGCGCTGTTGGCGCGGCGGGTCACGGCGCGCCGCAAGGTGTGTTTCGCGGACCTCGGTCCCGAGGCGGTGGTCCGCCTGACCGTGAAGGACTTTCCGTTGATCGTCGGCATCGACAGCCGCGGCCGGGATGTGTTTAAGGAGGCGCCATGATCCGTACCGACGGACGCGGGTTGGATGTGTTGCGCAAGGTGAAGGTCACGCGCCGGTATCTGAAGCACGCCGAGGGGTCGTGTCTGATCGAGGTCGGCGACACGAAGGTGGTCTGTTCGGCGTCGCTCGATGAGAGCGTGCCGCCTTTTCTGAGGGGCAAGGGCACGGGGTGGGTGACGGCGGAGTACGGGATGCTGCCGCGTTCCTGCAACCAGCGCGTCCACCGCGAACGCGCGCGCGCCGGCCGCGTCTTCGAGATCCAACGCCTCGTCGGGCGTTCGCTGCGTTCGGTCGTGGCCATGAACGAGCTCGGCGAGCGCACGGTCCAGCTGGACTGCGACGTGATCCAGGCCGACGGCGGCACGCGCACGGCCTCGATCACCGGCAGCTTCATCGCCCTGGTCGATTGCCTCGACACCCTGCGCCGCCGGGACCTGATCGAGCGCGTCCCGATCACCGACTTCGTCGCGGCGACGAGCGTGGGCATCGTCGAGGGCAAGCCGCTCCTGGACTTGAACTATGACGAGGACTCCCGCGCCGAGGTGGACCTGAACGTCGTGATGGTGGGCAGCGGCCGCTTCATCGAGGTGCAGGGCACGGCGGAGAGAAAGCCTTTTTCAAAAGAGGACATGGACGGATTGCTCGCCCTGGCGCAGAAGGGCATCATGCAGCTCGTCGCGATACAAAAAGAGCTGCTCAAGGACGTCAAGTAGTCCCACTGTTTTTTAGAGGGCCCATGGAGTTGTTGGTCGCCACGCGGAACAAAAAAAAGCTGCAGGAGATACGGGAGATCCTGGCGGATCTCCCGTTGCGCGTGACCTGCCTGGCCGATCACGAGGGGTTGCCCGCGATCGAAGAGGACGGCGCCACCTTCGAGCAGAACGCCGTCAAGAAGGCCGCGACCATCGCGATCTACACCAAAAAATTGGTCCTGGGCGAGGATTCGGGGCTGGAAGTGGCGGCGCTGAAAAACGGGCCAGGCGTCTATTCGGCGCGTTATGCCGGCCCGGGCGCCACCGACAAGAAGAACAACGCGAAGCTGCTGCGCGCCCTGCGCGGGGTGCCTGCTTCGAGGCGGGGGGCGCGGTATCGCTGTGCCGTGGCTCTGGCCGACGGCAAGAGGCTGGTGGGTGTGGCCTCGGGGAGCTGCCGCGGGGTGATCGGGCCACGCTGCCGGGGGGCGTCGGGATTCGGTTATGACCCCTTGTTCGTCATCCCGAAGCACGGTCTGACCTTTGCCCAGCTCGGCCCTGAGGTCAAGAACAGGATGAGCCACCGGTCCCGTGCGCTTAAAAAGGCGCGTGGGCTCATCCGATCATATTTAAAAAGGTCAACGGATGATGCTTGAAAAGAGGTCGGTGACCTTTTTGATGATGTTACTGCCGATGTTCTGAAGCCTGTATTTCGGTTCCTTGACCGTGCCCGTGATCTTGATGGCCGTCAGGTTGCCTGTCCTGGTGAGCGCCTGGTCGGCCAAGGCGAACACCTTGATCTTCTCCCCGGGCCCCAGCGGGGCCTGCGTATATACGAGGGCGTCGATCTCACCCCCAAATCCCACCTTGCCTTCGATCAGGAGGTCCAGCTCCCTTCCCTTGAGCGTCAGGTTACTCGTCTCGATAGATCCTTCGCGCAGGTAATAATCGCCTTCGGCGGTGGTGAAGACGATATTCGAGAAGTGCGGGACGAAGAGGAAAGAGCCCAGTCCCCGCAACGGATTGAACTCCCAGATATTGCCGTTGGTGATCGTGAGGTGCCCTCCGCCGGTGATGCTCTTGGGGTCGCCGATCGTGCCTTGCGTCGAGACGTTCAAAGAGAGGGTCCCGAAGAAGGTCCTTCCGCGCAGCGGGGTGTCGACCTTGAACCGTTCGAGGTCCAGGCCGTCGATCGCTCCCCGCAGGGCAAAGGCGGGGGGTGTTTGCGTGAGATCCAGGCGGCCCCTGATGAGCCCTGTGCCCTCGTAGGCGGTGAAGGCGGCGTCTCTGATGAGGCCCTGGCGTCCGGCCTGTTCGTAGGCGACGGCGATGTCCCGGATGTAGTAGCCGGCGAGCCGGACGGCATCGCTCGTGGCGTCGGCCCGCAGGGTCCAGAGGGCGGGTTTTTTGAGCGGGCCCTTAAGCGACGCCGTCACGCGGCACGGGCCCTGGCCGGCGATCTTTTTCAGGACCGGCGGCGCGGTCTCGGGCAGCTGCCCCAGGTCTTCCAGTTGGACGACGGCCTCTCCTTTGACATCGACGGTGCCCTCGGCCTTGTCCCACGTCCCCTTGAACCGGAAGACGGAATCGTGCCAGCGGCCTGAGCAGTCGTTGAAGGTGACCTGCGGGGCACAGTACGCGGCATCGGCACGCAGGCTCAGGTTCGGCCCCTTGATATCAAGGGAGATGTGCGGAGCGCTGAAGTCCGTGATGGTGCCCAGGCACGCGTACGAGGCGTTGTCGTAGAAGATGTCATCGGACTCCCATTGGACCATCTGGGAGGGGATGTCGAATTGGACCGTCCCCGTCTCGGCGCTGAGGGTCTTATCGAGTTGTTTCAAGTTGAGCCAGATGTCGTGGATCACGGCCTCGCCGGCGATCCGTGTCGCTTCTTGCGTCTCGAAGGTCCGCTCGAACGTGATGACGGCATCGGCGGTGCCTGATATCTCATGGCCGGGCCAGGGCACCTCTTGGCTGAGGAACCGGGTGACGTCGGCGAGAGGGAAGGTCCCCGCGATCGAGGCCTCGAGCCTTTTGTCCCGGATGTGCCCTTCACCCTTGATCGGGTGGCCGAGGACCGTGGCCTTTCCCTCCTGGAAGGTGAAGACGCCGCTCTCGTAGGCCACCTCGACGGTGATGTCCTGCGCGGTATCGACGCGCGGCACGCCCACCGCTTCGGCCGCCGAGAGGCCGGCCTTTGTCGTGAGGATCGGCGTCGAGGGGGTCTCGTCGGCGGACGGCGCCTTGACGATCCGGGTCTGGATATCGGCACGCACGTCCTTTAGGATCGTGTCCCGGATCACGACGTGCGGCGTCACCGCGGTGCCGGTGAACGTGGCCTCCAGGCGTCTGTCCTGCCAGGTAAAGGCCCCCTGGCAGTCCGTTAATCGGCCGTCGGCCTTGGCCGGTTCGCTGATGTGGAAGTCTCCTGTCTTGACGATGCAGCGGCCGCCGAGGCGGCCTGTCATCCAGTCGCTGAGCCGCGCCTCGTAGGCGGCCTCGGCCGCCATGACGACGTTCTCGAGCTCGATCTTTTCTTTCGCAGCGGCGACGCCGTCGAGCACGAGGCGGGGCTTGACGGTCAGGGTGCCTTCCTGGAGCCCCGCGTCGACCCTGAGCTCGCGGATGAGACCGCCTTTCCATGTGAACGGCAGCGCCGGCAGGCGGGGCAAGAAGGGCTTGGGGTCGATGTCCGCGCCGGTCAGCCGGACGTCCCAGCGTTTTTCTTTGTAGGCGTAGTTGCCGTGGCAGGCGACGGGCACAGGAATGCCGTCGAGCGACACCTCGGCCTTGGCGTCGATAAAGAGCTTGTTCCATGACGCCCGGGCCCTGCCCTCGGCGAGGCGCACCATGGTCGTCGTCGGCGGGGTGCGCGTCTCGTCGCGCAGCACGATCTCGGAGTCCGTGATCGTGAGGTTCTTGACGACAGGACGGATGCCGCCTGCTGCGGACGCCCGGCGGCGGTCGATGATGTCCTGGACGTTCAGCATGCCGTCAGGCCCGCGCACGAGGTCGAGGCGGGTGCCGTAGATCTGCAGGGAGGGGATGAGGAGCTTGCGTTCCTTGCCCCAGGGCAAAAGGAGGAAGGCCGCGGAGGCCTCATCGACGCACAGGATGGTCTTTTCGGCATCCGTCTTGTCGTAGACGCGCAGGTCGCGTATGACGATGCCGCGCCACCACACCAGATTGATCGTCCCGCACGTCACGCGGCGCCGGGTCGCCTCCGTGAGGCCGGCCACGATCTTGCGGCGGACGAGGTCGGGCAGGAAGCGCTGCGCCGCGGCGTACAGGCCCAGGCCCGCCGCGATGAACAACAAAAAGACGATAAGGAGGAGGCGCCGGCGCTTGCGCATGGTGAGATTATAACACAAGCCCCCGCCCGCCGTGAAATTGTTTGAAATGGCCTGATGGGGATGTTACAATGCTCGCGTTCTGGAAAAAAAGCGCCGTGCGCGCTGGGCGCCGGCACATATCGGGGCGTAGCTCAGCTTGGCTAGAGCACTTGCTTTGGGAGCAAGGGGTCGTGCGTTCGAATCGCACCGCCCCGACATTTAAACCGGACCGGTCCGATCATTGAAATGTCCCTGTAGCTCAGCTGGATAGAGCATCTGCCTTTCAATGAGGAAACGGCTTATGGAACAGCGTGAACATAAGTCGTTGTCCGAATTGACCCCGGTCCCGCCGTCCTTAGGCGGGAACGGGGCAAATAGGGAGCCTCTATGCGGAATAGTAACGCATGGAGTGGATGCGGCTATATGCAAGGACGTCCGTTCCTATACGGATTACTTGCAGGCAACCCCCCGCTGCTTCGTTTTGCGAAGCAAAGCGGCGGGGGAGAGTCCTCAGAGACTATACGCCGCACGCCTGAAATGGCGAAGACATAGTCCAGACCGCAACAGTTCGCTGGCCGGAGTAATCCGGTGCGGTAAGCTAAGCAGAGGGTCGCGTGTTCGAATCACGCCAGGGACATAATATTTTTATGGCAAAGTTCTTGCGGGTCTTCCTCGTTTTTCTCCTCCTCGTCCTCCTCGCCGCGGCCGGCGCCGCCGTCTACGTCCTGCGGCACAGCACCGATATCCTCATTACGCAGCTCGAAAAGAACCTGGGCGTCGCGGTCTCTGCGGGTGACGTCGCGGTCCACTTCCCGTCGACGATCGAGATCCAGGACCTTCATGTCGGAGACCAGCTGGAGGCGGAGCGCCTCCTCATCACGCCGAGCATCGCAGGTTTCTTTTTAAAAAAGGCCGTCGTCTTCGACCGGGTCTGGCTTACGCGTCCCCGCGTGCGGCTGGTGCGCCGGGCCGATGAGACGCTCGACGTCGGCCTGCCGCAGCGGCCCAGGCCGGCTGAGGCGCCGTCCCCAGAGGGTGTCCCCGCAGGGCGTCCCGAAGAGGGGAGAAGGCCCGTGCCCGTCATCGTGGAGCACCTCAAGATCGTCGACGGCCGCTTCACCTTCATCGACGAGGCCGTTGCGGACCCGCCGTTCTCCTTCGACATCGTCGATATCCAGCTCGAAACGCAGCGCGTCTCCCCCCTTAAGCCGTTACGACAAAAGATAGACATGGAGGCGCAGGTGGGGGTAAGCCCGGGGGTCGCGTCGGGCCGGCTCACCGGTAAGGGGGAATATGACATTTTGAGCCGGCAAGGGACCGGACGTCTGGACCTCACGGATGTGCCGTTGATGCTCTTTGAGCCGTATTATGTGCGTTATTTCGGAAAGCCGGTCCGGTCAGGGGCCGGGACGCTGGGCAGCGATGTCCGGGTCGACGGCAACGACATAACGTTGGACGGCCAGATCTCCCTCAGCGGGGTGGCGTTCGAGGAGCCCTCCGCTTCCGGGGCCCCCGACAAGATGACGTCATGGAAGGACCTGGGTCAGGCGATGCTCTCGCGGATCTTCTTTCCGGAGGGGGACACCGTTATCGCGCTCTCGGTCACGACGCACCTTGACAGGCCGCGTTTTGAGAACGTGAAGATCAAGGGCGGCTCCCTGGGGTCCGGCGCCGTGCAGGCGCCGGTCCCGCCGCCGTTCGCGGCTGAAGGCGCCGGGGTCTCTGTCGAGGACTTGAAAAAGATCGGCAAGGAGTTCGAGGCCGTAGGCAAGAAGTTCAAGGAGATGTTCGATTTCTGAAAAAATGAGACAAACAGCCAGGCTCTTTGTCTCATTTTTGAACCGCTGATTTGAGACAAAGAGCCTGGCTGTTTGTCTCACCTGGCTGTTTGTCTCAGATTTGTGCGTTGAGAGGTTGTGTTATGTCGTTGCCTGGGGTGTTGGAGACGGATGTCGTCGTGATCGGCGCCGGCCTTGCGGGGCTCGCGGCCGCCGAGGGGGCCCTGCGTGCCGGCCGGCAGGTCGTGGTCCTGGAGAAAGAGCCGCAGGTCGGCGGCATGTGCGCGAGCATACGGCGTGACGGTTTTGTCTTTGACCTCGGCGGCCACCGGCTTATCCCGCGCCGCGCCAAGGTCCGCGAATACGTCTGCGGCCTTTTCCCGGAGCAGGACCTCGCGCAGAGGTCGCCGCGCAGCCGGATCTACCTGAAGAGACGCTCGTTCTATTACCCGCCGCGCCCCCTTGATTTTTTGCGGCACTTCGGCCTCAAGACGGCGTCCGTGTGTGTCTGGCAGGGCCTGGGAGCGTGTTTGGAACAGCGCATGAGGCCGCAGCCGGAGGACTCTCTCTTGGAGTGGTTCTTTCACCGGTTCGGCCGGCGCCTGACGACGGCGTACTTCGCCCCGTACAGCCGCAAGCTTTGGGGCGCGTCTTTGTCGCAGATCGCGGTGGACGGGGCGCCCCCGCACCTGGCGGGCGAGGACATGGCGACGCTCCTGCGGGATTTTCTTCATCTCAGCGCTTCAAAAGAGGAGAAGATCCCCATCGGCCACTTCTTGTATCCTGCCGGAGGCATCGGCCGCATCGCCGAAGAGATGGCGGGACGGGTCGAGGGCAAGGGAGGTGTGGTCCTATTGGGCCGCGCCGCAGGGCGCGTGCTCTGTCAGCCGGGCGGCGGTCTTGTTGTCGAGACCCGTGATGCCGCAGGCCAAAAAGAGATCTTTGGGGCCAAGAAGATCGTCGTGACGGCGCCGCTGTCCGATCTCATCCACATGCTCCATCCCCAGCCGCACCATGATGTCCTGGCGGCGGCCGCGAGCCTGCGGTTCCGCGGCATGCGTTTTTTCAACGTGATGATGGAGGGACCCGCTGCCTTGCCCGCGATCGGCCTGACGGTGCCCGAGGAGAAGTATGTCTTCTTCCGGGTCCAGGAGATGAGCCGGTGGTCTGAAGAGAACGTGCCGGCATCCAAGACCGCCTGCGTCTTCGAGATCCCGTGCCAGAAGGACGATGCGCTCTGGACGATGAGCGACGAAGACCTGCTGGAGCGCGTCCTCTCGGACATGAAGCAGATGAAGATGGATATCCGGGACCGCGTCCTTCAGGCCTTCTCTGTCTTTGCCGAGCGCAGCTATCCCTTTCATGCCCTGGACCGCCGTGATCACGTGAGCATGATTTACGACTACCTGGTCACGAGAGAGGACCTCGTCCTGGCCGGCGGCCCGGGCCTCTTCCGCAATCTCTCCATGGACCGCGCCATCGAGACGGGCTTCGAGGCTGCCGAGGCCCTGGAGTATCCCGCCAAGATCCGCAGCCTCCTGCGTTTTGATTGAAGGCCGGCAGGCCCCTTAGGCGGCGCAGAAAGGAGGTGTCTTGTCCTTCAGAAAAATTCCTTGACAGAGAAGGCGATAGGAGTATATTTTTATATTAAGTAATACTTTATTATATTATATAATAGAATATAATAGCATTTAGACTATTAATTAAGAGGAAATCATGCCAGACAATCTGATGGATATAAAAGAGGCGGCAAAGTACCTTAAGATGAACAAGATGACCATCTACAAGCTGGCCCGGGAGGGGAAGATGCCTGCTTTCCGGGTGGCCAGCGAGTGGCGGTTCCGGCGCGACCTGATCGACAGGTGGCTGATGAGCCAGCTCAAGGGCAAGCCCGTGGAAGGAGACCTGGACATCGAGGCGCTCGCAGGCCCCAAGAGCATCCTCATCGTGGACGACGAAGAGGTCATCCGGAACTTCTTCTCCGATATGCTCTCGGAGTACCGCATCCTGACCGCCAAGAGCGGGGAAGAGGCCCTGGAGGTCATTAAGACCGACCGGCCCGAGCTCATCCTCCTTGACCTGAAGATGCCCGGCGGGATGGACGGCTTAGAGACCCTTAAGCGCATCCGCAAGATGGACAAGGACCTCGCCGTCGTGATGCTCACGGCCTATGGCACGCCGGAGATCAAGAACCAGGCCATGCGCCTGGGCGCGCAAGGCCTCATGGCCAAGCCCTTTGAGCTGTCGCAGATCAAGGCTGTTATCGAGGAGTCATTGGAGAAGTCCAGGGCCTGAAGTCGTCGTTACATTGCGAAGATACGCCCCTCTCCCCTTACTCGTGAGCATGGCACTGTTGTCATCCTGCCGGCCTGTTCCCAGCCCCGAACTCCTGCCCCGCTATGGCGGCACGCTTGTCTGGGGGTTTTATCACAAGCCCTGCGCCATCAACCCTTTTTTTACCACCCAGACCGCCTCGGCAGCCCTGGTGCAATTGATATTCAACGGCCTGGTGCGCATAAATGCCGTGGGCGCTGTTGAGCCTGACCTGGCCAAATCCTGGAGCCTGTCTGCCGACGGTCTGACCTATACCTTTCATTTGAGGAGGGGGGTCAGGTTCCACGACGGCACAGAGCTCACAGCTCAAGACGCCCTTTTTACCTATAATATTTTAAAGGACCCTGCGGTCAACTCCCCTTTCCGGGAGTCTTTTGACATTGTGGAGAGCTTCAGCGCGCCCGACCCTTATACCTTCCAGGTCCTCCTCAAGAAGCCGTCCGCCGCCTTCATCTACAGGATGG
>CAZDLS010000028.1:0-16597 GCA_964506425.1 uncultured Planctomycetia bacterium
GATGATCCCCCTGCACCCCGGCAATGCCCTCCAGAAGATCTTTTTGTGGAACAACGGACGGGAGTCATTCGGTTACATCTCTATCCTCTGGTTCGCTTTTTATTATCTTTTTTTCTGTCTGGGGTTGAGCGGCTTCGTCGCGCAGAAGATTTTGCTCGTTGTCCTTCTCGTGATGGGTTTCGTTTTCACCGCCCTTACCTACAGAGAATTATTCCGGGGGACCCGATATGATACATCCGAGCTGCGCCTGCTTGCAGCCACCGTCTTTACATTGAACCCGATTTACTTTTTGTTATGCGTTACGTACACGCCGCTTTACGGTTTCCCCGTGTGTTTCTATTTTCTGCTGAAATTCCTCAGGCATAACAAGATGTCCTACGCTTTTCTATTCTCATTTTTTCTCAATTTTCTCTTTTTTACGGATCTGCCGCAGCCGAAGCTGTTGATCGTCTTTTTTATCGCGTCACTCGGCCTGTGTTATGTGTACCGGCAATTGAACGGCCTGTCCGTCAAGGATGTTCTGCTGCGGTTCGGGGCCGTTTTCCTGATGAGCGCGTTGCTGAACCTATGGGTCTGGATCCCCCTCTTTTACAGTTTCTTTTTCGGCGCTGTCGGGAACTTTTCAAAAGATATAATCACCAGCGGTGGAAATGCCGAACATGGCATCGCTACCCTCGTTTACATCATGCGGTTTTTCAACCTGGTCATCATCAAATATTATTCGAGCCTGAAACCTTTCTTGACCGGTGTCCCTTTTGTCTTTTGGTCATTCGGGCAGTGGATCATCATCGCGTGGGGCACCTTTTTTGTCTTCAAGGAAAAAAGATTTCGAAATGTGTCGCTGGCCCTGCTCGCCTTTATCTTGTTTTTTATCTTCATTGCGAAAGGTTCCAATCCGCCCCTGGGCGGGATCTTTCGCTACGCCGTGCTGCACCTCCCGTTGGTCAGGGTCTTCAGGACCACCTCCTCCGTCGTGATCGGTGCCGTCGTCTTTTACGCCTTTTTGTTCACCATGGCGGTCTGTGATCTGTCAAAAAAGAAGAGATGGCCTATCGTCGCCGCCCTTCTCGCGAACATGATCGTTTTCTATCCTATTTATTTGGGCTATAAATTTTATAATCCATTGACGTATGCGGCGCAACAAAAGGGTTTTTTGATCCCGCAGGCCTATTATGAGCTCGGACGCTATCTGGACGTCATTAAAGAGGATTCGAAGGTCTTGTCCAGCCCGCTAAACAACGGTTACGTCCAGAAACAATGGCAATATTTCGGACCGGATATCCTGACCTGGATCACCAATAAACCGATGATCACGCTGGAGCGGCAGGGAGATTACGGGTTCACGTCGAGGGAGTCGGACGCCGGGCCCTCACCCGGGCGAAGCTACAGGTCTTATGCTCTAAATAATGTGGGATATTTGCTCGTTCAGAAAGATTCGGTCGGAGGCACATCGGTCTCCACCGACGGCTTGAGTCAAAAAGACCTCCTCGTACAAAACGACTACTTCGATTTTTATAAGATCGATGAGAGATATTTTCTTCCTCACGTATATTTTTCGTTCATGCGGCCTATGGCCGTCGATGACATTAAGATGCGCCCGCTGATTGATGACGCGCTTCGGATCTCTTTCGCCAGGGTCAACCCGACCAAATACGTGATCAACGTCAGTCACGCCTCGTCCCCTTTTTGGCTGGTCTTCAACGAACCCTTCAGCCGTCACTGGAAGCTTTATAAGGCGCGGGCCTCGGATGCCAGGGCGCGCTTCTTCGAACAAACCACCAAATACTATCCCAGCCTTCACGTCAGAGAGGCGAGGCATCGCCATGACCTGATGCCGACCGATCTGCTTTATTTGTTCACCGCTACGCTCAACGAAAGGTCCGGCCGCAGGCACGCCAACGTCTGGTACATCGAGCCCGACAAGCTTGGCCTGGGGGAAGATTTCACCCTTGTCGTATTCTATTGGCCGCAGGCGCTGTTTTATCTTGGGCTCGTTATTTCTGTTTTGGCCGCTGCAGCCGTCTTTATATTTAAGATAACCGTTCCCGCCGTTCAACGATGAAAAATATCTATAAAGATATGTACCGCGTCGGGTCAGGGGATGATAGGCCCCTATTGAGCCCAAGGGTTAAAACGATGCTGCATCTGGCCGCGGGCGTTAAACGCGAGAACAGCAGGATTCTGGATATCGGGTGCCGCGACGGATTTCTTCTCGCCTCCCTGAAAGGCGGGAACCTTCAGCTTCACGGCATCGAGGCGAGCGATGCCGGTGTTGACGCCTGTCGGCGCAGGGGCATCCGCGTCGTTCAGGATTATATCGATGATGAACACCCCCTGTCCTTCGAGACCGGCTTTTTTGATCTTATCATCGCGGGCGAGATCATAGAGCATATTTTTGATACCGACCATTTCCTGGATGAAATTTATCGGTTGCTAAAACCATCCGGCCATCTCATCATCACGACACCCAACATCGCTTCCCTGGGACGGAGATTCCTGTTACTGTTGGGCATGGACCCCATCATCGAAACGACGCCCAACGAGAAAGAGAGCTCGGGCCATATACGATATTTCACCTTTGCGTCCTTGAGGCGCTTGCTTGAGAAACATGAGTTTCGAATAATGACACAAAAATCCGATGTCGTGAATTTATCGGCGGATGGAAGGCTCGCGTCTATCCTCGCGGCCAACGTGTTTCCCGGCATAGGGCAGAGCGTCATTTATCTGTGCCGTAAACAGGAATAGCCATGGGCACAAGGGTACATATCAATCGCGCGATAAAAGAGAATACGGGATTGTTTTTGCTGTACGGCATTTTTGCCGTGGCGGCAACGTTCCCCTTGATATTCAAGATGGGCTCGGCTGTCTACGGCAGGCTGTACCAAACGGACGTCCGAGGCGCCCTGTGGAGCCTGTGGTGGCAAAAGGCCGCCTTGCTCCGGCATTTGGACTACCGCGCCTGTCCTTTTATTGGAGCGCCTTTCGGCGTTTCCTTGGATCAGCAGCCGGTCTCCTGGATTGCGATGCAGATTTTTGCTTTCGTGCTGAGGTTCTGCAATCCGGCCGCCTGCCTCAATCTCTTGGCCCTCCTCAGCTTCATATTGACCGGTATCTTCACCTATCACCTGGTGCGTTATTTGACGAAAAGCCGCATCTCCGGAATCATAGCGGGATTGATCTTTGCCTTTGCCCCTTATCATCTGAACAAATTCATGGAGTTTACATTCCTTTTTTCCAGCCACTGGTTTGTGCTGTACCTGCTGGCGTTGTTAAAACTCAGAGAGGAGTTCCGGTTCAGGCACTTCCTGGTTGCGCTCCTCGGACTTTCGTTGACATGGGCCTTCAATCCCTACTATGCCTTTTTTGCCCTGGTCTTCACGGTAGGGATGTTCCTCTTTGAGTTGTTTTACCGTTTTAGGGACAGGCTTGCGCTTGTGCGCGACGCGGACGGCCGCCGTGCGATTCAAAAGGCCGCCGCGAACTTCCTGAAATTAGCTTCAACGGTCACGGCCGTATTTTTGGGGGCGGCCCTTGTGAATTTCTCGAATACCTACCTGATCGTAAAGAACCTGTACCTGCGGCATATGGCTTGGGCTCAACTGGGTTCGTTGGGTTACGTGCGTTCCTTCGGCTACCTGACGGCCCAATCGGCGCGGCTGCTGAGTTATTTCCTGCCTGCTTCAACCCATCCTTATTTTGGGGGATTTACCAAAAAAATGTTCGGCTCTTTTTTCTATGGCCGCGGCTCTATTGAACAAACGCTCTATGTGGGCTGGATGCCTTTGATATTGAGCTTCCTCGCCTTCCGGAACTGGCGTTTTAAGCGGGAACACCCGCAGGAATTCATCCATTACAAGACTTCACCGGAGAATTTCTATATTGGTTTTTTTATATTTTCTGCGGTAAGCGCTTTTATCTTTTCGATGCCGCCTATTTTTGATGTAGGTCTTTTTAAGATCCATTTTCCATCTTATTTTACCTACAGGTTCTTCCCTATGATCCGCGCCTACGCCCGTTTCGGGATGATCGTGATGCTCTGTGTCAGTGTTTTGGCCGGTTTTGGTTTGAAAGTTATTTTAGAAAAGATCAAGGCCCGCAGAAATCAGGTCTTGATCACTTGTCTTGTCGCCTTGGGCATACTTTTTGAGTTTTCAAATGTCCCGCCGTTCCGCGTAACGGAACTAGATCAGGTTCCGAAAGCATACAAGTGGCTCGCGTCTCGGCCGGGCGACTTTATCATCGCGGAATATCCCATGGCCAAAGGATCACCGGGAGAAGCCCCCAGCAACTACGACTATCTTTATTACCAGACCATCCACCAAAAGCGTATGGTCAACGGCGCCCAGCTCGGCACGCCTGCCTACGACATCAAAATGAGGATTTTAAAAGTCGATGAAGCACAAACACCTATAATTCTGAAAAAGCTCGGGGTAAAATATGTCATCGTGCACAACGATCTCTATAGGGCAGGCTACCACGACGCCGTAGACATTATCGGTGAGAGACCGGAAATGGAAAGTAAAAGTTCCTACCGTTTGATAAAGGACTTCGGGGATGTCTCTGTGTATGAGATATCAACGGAGGCGCAGCCTGGTATACAGAAAGGCTCAGCATGAAAAAGAAGATATGTATGTTTTCGTTCTGGATTATCCTGTTCTTCTCGATACTCGCCTTGCTCAAGGGTTCTATCTATGACACGCCTCAACGCTGTTATGATACCGCCGCGGCCGTACTCGGCAAAAACGGCGAGCGCGCCGCCGCGGCCCTGAGCGGCGATTATACCCTAGTTTACAAGATATACTATTTTTCCTTGATCCCGATGGGGACGTTCAAGATTTCAAAGACGCAAAGGAGAGAGGGGCCCGTGTTTACGGGCGAGGCGTTGACCGATGACAGCTTTGCCGATATTTTCGTCCACGCGTCGATGCACATGGAATCACATTTCAACGGGGAATCCGGCATGCCTTATCGTTATGTGGAAACCACAAGGGTCAGGGATAAAATTAAACAAAAGACGATCGTATTTGACCACGCCGAAAGGATTGCATCCTATGGAGATATGAAAATTAAGATATACGAAGACACCTGCGATCCACTCGGTGCTTTTGTCAAGGCGTTACATTTTCCCTTCGTCGGAACCAGTGAATATTCGATCGATCTCTTATCGAAGAAGACGATATACCTTTTGAGCGCGAAAAAATCGCATGAGTCAAAAGAATTCTTTGAAATTCTGGTGGATGTGAGGCGCGAAAATCGAACCTCAAGCCACGGTGCGACGTTTAAGGTGTGGCTGACCTCTGCAGGACGGATCCCGCTGGTCTTTAAAAGCTGGACGCCTGCCGGGTATGTGTCTGTTGTTATCGAAAAGATCGAAATCTAACCGATCATCAGGTGTCAATGGCCATGTCCAAACCGGGTCGTCTCAAAAAATCTGATGTGATGCTTGTCATTTTCGGAATTCTTTTGGCTGGCGCCTATTGCTACTTTTATAGCCAGTTCGTGATTGTAGACTTTAGGATTTTTGATAAAAGGCTGAGGGACGTTGAGCCCGGCGCTATCTCTGTCGATCTCCCAGAAAAGGCGCCTTACCTCATTATAGTCCAAAGCAAGGGGGCCCTTAAACATCTGGCTGTCAATGGGGCACCCCTGATCCATACGGTCTACAGAGCCCGAGCAAGCAAGAGAGAGTGGTATTTTTTTGTGCCGCCAGACATCGTCCTGCCGGGGGTCAACGAACTCCTTCTGGGGGCTGACTCAACCTGCTTTGTGAAGATAAAGAATACGCTTGGCGAAAGCAGCTTTGGCCTCATGCTTTTCAAAGAAAGCCCGATCCTCCGATCCCACACGACGCCCTTGCAATGCGGGCTATTTTTTATTTACGTGATGGTTTGCGCCCTATTTTTGAGAAAGTTTCTTGCGGTCTTCTTTGCGTTGACCCCGGTAAACCATGCCTGGCTCTATATCTTGTCCTATGCGCCCGTGCTGGCCTTTTTCGCCGCTTCATCGGCCCTTTCCAGATTATTGCCTTTGCAATTTGTTTTGTTCCAAAAAAGTTTTATCGGCCTGTGCTGCCTTACTCCCGTTCTGACTCAGATCATCTTTTTCGGAGGTCTCAGCTTTTTTTCTTCCATGACCAAGGACGGGACCCGGACGCGGCAGCCTATCGACAACGCCGGATCGGCAGCGTGGTGGACCAAACAAAAGTTTGCCGACAAGTGCGTGGTGGGATTTATGGTTCTTCTGGCCATGTGCGCTTTTTCCGTAATATTCAACATATCTTTTCTGTCGGAATTTTTGGCTAACATCTCTTTTGTCCTTCTTGTCGTGGCTGTTGTCATCAAATTCAGGTCGTCTTGCAGGGAGGAGTGATGCAACGTCCGCGCTTGTTATTTTTCCATTTTTCGGTATCATGGGAGGCGACGCCGTGAAAGTCCCTTTTCTGGATCTTAATGCCGCTTATCGGGAGATCGAACACGGGGCCCAAGCCCGCCTGCGCCGGCTCTTCAGGGACAGCGATTATATATTAGGCACGGACGTGCGGGACTTTGAGCAGGCCCTGGCGCGCTATGTCGGCGCTGCCTTTGCCGTGGGCGTCAATTCCGGGACAGACGCCCTTTTCCTGGGCCTGCGGGCCATGGATATCGGACCGGGGGACGAGGTCATCGTGCCGGTCTATACCTATATCGCCTCTGCGTACGCCGTCTCCTATACCGGCGCCAGGCCCGTCTTCGTGGATATCGACCCTGAGACCTACAACATGGACCCCGGCCGGGTCCGCGCGGCCCTCACCCGCAGGACGCGGGCCCTCATGCCCGTGCACCTTTATGGTCAGTGCGCAGACATGCCTGCGATACGACGTCTGGCCCGGCGCCACGGCCTGCGCGTCATCGAAGATGCGGCGCAGGCCCACGGCGCCGCCTGGAAAAAGCGCAAGGCCGGAGCCTGGGGCGACGGCGCGGCCTTCAGTTTTTACCCGACGAAGAACCTGGGCGGGCTGGGCGACGGCGGCGCTGTCGTGACGTCCGACAAAAAGCTCCACGCGCGGCTTCTCAAGCTCCGCGACTACGGCCGCACCGCGCGCTATGAGCACGACGCCATCGGCTACAACTCGCGGCTGGACAGTATCCAGGCGCTCTTTCTGGCGCAAAAACTCAAGAGGCTCGATGCGTGGAACCGGTCCCGCCGCCGCATCGCGGGCCTATACCGCCGTCTCCTGCGGGACGTTGCCGGCGTGGCCCTCCCCTTAGAGGCCCCTTCGGCGTACCACATCTACCACATCTTTGCCGTGCGCGTAAAACAGCGCGACCGCGTCCTTGAAGGATTAAGGAAAGCGGGGATCGGCGCCATGGTCCACTATCCCGTGCCCCTGCACCTTCAGAAGGTCTACAGGGACCTGGGGTACCGCAGGGGGGACTTCCCCGTTGCCGAGGCGGTCGCGCAAGAGGTCCTCTGTCTTCCTATCTATCCGCACATGACCGACAGACACATCCATAGCGTCGCTTCCACTCTCAAAAGGCTGGTGCAAGAATGAAAAGAGTCCCTGTCAGCGTCGTCATCCTCACGAAGAACGAGCAGGACAATATCGCCGCGTGCATCGACTCCGTCCAGGGGTGGGCGGACGAGATCCTTGTCATCGATGACTTCAGCACGGACGAGACGGTCCGCATCGCCCAGCAGGCCGCCGACAAGGTCCTCATCAAGAAGATGGAGGTGGAAGGCACGCACCGCAACTGGGCCTACGCGCAGGCCAAAAACCTCTGGGTCTTAAGCCTGGACGCGGACGAAAAGGTCACGCCGGAGCTCCGGGAAGAGATCGACACAGCGCTCATCGAGACCCCGCACGCGTGCTTCTCCGTGCCGCTGCGCAACTACATCGGCGACTACTGGGTCCGTTACGGCGGGTGGTACCCCGCCGGCAAGGTCAGGCTCCTGCGCAAGGACAAGTTCAAATACGAAGAGGTGGGCGTGCACCCGCGCGCCGAAGTGGACGGCACCTGCGGCCACTTCAAGGGCGATATCATCCACAAGGGGTATCCGGACTTTGAACACTTCCTGGCGAGCCTCAACCGTCAGACGACGCTCGAGGCCCAGAAGTGGATCGTGACCGGCCGCAGGATGAGCGGCGGACGCATCACCTGGCGCGCCATCGACAGGTTCTTCCGCCGCTTCATCGGAAAAAGGGGCTGGAAGGACGGGTTCATCGGCTTCATGGTCGCCTTCTTCGACACGCTGTACCAGATCATGAGCTACGCCAAGTACCGGCAGATGCTCAAGGAAAAGCAGTCCCGGACTGATTGAGACAAACAGTGAGACAAACAGCCAGGCTCTTTGTCTCAAATTTGAACCGCGATTTTGAGACAAAGAGCCTGGCTGAAAGTCTCACTGAAAGTCTCACCTTTGGAGGGGTAACGTGAAGATCTTGGGGTTGGCGGCGCCGTTCGGCCATGACGCCTCGGCGGCGCTCCTCATCGACGGCAAGGTCGTGGCGGCGGCCGAAGAAGAACGCTTCACGCGCAAGAAACACGCCCGTGACCAGCGGCCGGTCCTCGCGACGAGGTACTGCCTGGCCGCGGCCGGCATCACGCCCGCCGATATCGACAGCATCGCCTACCCGTGGTCCCTCAGAGCCCTGCGTGAAAAACGCTGGGAATACCTGGTACGCAACCTCTGGAACAACCCCTCGCGGGCCTACAAGAAGTTCTTCCGCAATAATAAAGAGGCGCGGGGACAACAGGAGTTCGTGCGCACCACGCTGCGCGAGGCGGGTTTCCCCGCGCAGGCCCTTGCCAAGGTCTGCTGGGTGGAGCACCACATGGCCCACGCGGCCTCGGCGTATTATTTCTCCGGCTTCAAGGAAGCGGCCGTGCTCTCCATCGACGGCGGCGGTGAGATCACCTCGACCCTCATCGCGTCAGCGGCAGGAGGCCGTATCCGCAAGATAAAAGAGATCGTGGCCCCTGATTCCCTGGGTAACTTCTACGCGACCATGACGGATTATCTGGGGTTCGAACGGGAGGACGGAGAGTACAAGGTCATGGGCATGGCGCCGTTCGGCGACCCCGGCCGCGTAAACCTCGACCACATCATCGGGTGGCAGGACCGGCGGCGCACATACCGGTGCCATGACGACTACGTATGGGTCAAGCGCGGCCTGCGTTCCCGGATGGACAAGGTCTACTCAAAAAAGATGGTGGCTGAGTTCGGCCCCGAGCGGGAGGGCGACGGCCTGAGCGCTCCCTACATCCATATTGCCGCGGCGACCCAGAAAAAACTTGAGGACTTGACGCTCAAGATACTCGAGACCTATCTCAGTGACGAGCTCAGGCGCCACGGTAACCTCGTTTTTGCCGGCGGCTGCGCCCTGAACGTCTCGTTGAACCGCCGCCTCCTCGAGCACCCGCTCATCAAGAACCTCTGGGTCCAGCCTGCGGCGCACGACTCGGGCGGCTCTGTCGGCGCTGCCGCGTACGCTGCCGCAGAAGCCGGCGAACGCATCGAAGAGATGCGCCACGTGTTTCTGGGGCCGGCCTTTACCGACGCAGAGATCCAGAAGGCCGCTCAGGAGGCCGGTCTTGCGGCCGCGCCGTGCGCGGACATCTGCGAGACCGCGGCGCAGCTGCTCAAAGAAGGCAAGGTCGTCGGTTGGTTCCAGGGTAGGATGGAGTGGGGACCCCGGGCGTTGGGCAACCGCAGCATTCTGGGCAACCCCACGCAACGGGGTACCAATGACCGGATCAACGCCATCATCAAATTCCGCGAAAAATGGCGGCCCTTCTGTCCGTCCATCCTCGAGGAACATGCGGCGGACATCCTGGGCTCGGACCACCCGTCGCCTTTCATGACCTTCTCCTTCAAGATGGCAGAACACTGGAAAGAACGCATCCCCGAGGCGGTGCACGTGGACGGCACATGCCGGCCCCAGCTCGTCAGCAAATCGACGAACCCGAAGTACCACCGGCTCATCGAGCTCTTCCGTCAGAAGACCGGCATCCCCCTTGTCATCAACACCTCGCTCAACCGGCGCGGAGAACCCATGGTCTGCTCGCCCCAAGACGCCTTCGTGATGTTCAAGGAGAGCGGCCTCGCGTACCTGGCGATGGGCGACTTCCTGGTCACGAAATGACGAAGAAGCGCTCCTTCACGCAAAGCAGCACCTGGCAGATCCTCTTCGGCGACGCCATCGTGCCGCGGTGCGTGCCGCTGACCTACCGTGTCTATCTCCTGATCAAGAAATTACTGCGGAGCAGGGCGAAGCGGCGCGCGGCTGCATCTCCGGTGTCGGCCGCGCCCGAGCCCGACGAACAAGAGGCCTTCACGAGAGAGTCCTGCCTGGGACGGCAGACCGGCCCGGTCATCAACAAGACGGTCACGGCTATAGACGAAGACCTGCTGCGGCCCGAAGTCGCCGCTGTCGTCAAGGACCTGGAGCGGCTCAAGGCCCTGCTTGACGAAGGGGGCCTGCGCACGACCTCAGCGGCGGGAAGCTTCAAAAAGAAAGATCTCATCCCCTTGAAGGAAAAGAACAAGCTCTGGGAGAACGCGTGGCTCCTTGCGCACGCGGCGCCTGCCGCCGGCGAGGAGGTCCTTGATATCGGCGGCGCCTCGACGCTCTTTTCCTTTTACCTGGCCTGGAGGGGGGCGCGTGTCTCGGTCGTGGACAATGACTGGGGCCTGCACGGCCTCATCTTTAACGCACGCCACGTGGCGCGTACCATGAAGTGGCCCATGAAGGTCTTCAACCGCGACCTGTGTGCGAGGCTGCCTTTTGCCGACAGGTCGTTCGACAAGCTCTATTGCGTCTGCGTGCTGGAGCATTTGAGTCCGCAGGTCCGCCAACAGACCATGGCCGAGGTCCACCGCGTCCTTAAAGTCGGCGGCATCTGCGCTTTGACCATCGACTATGACGCGGGCCGCTGCGACCCGGGCATGGACAGGGGGTTGCGCTACGGCTACCCCCAAAAACTCCAGAGAGACGTCCTTGATCCGTCACGCCTGGGCCTCTGGGGCAACCAGATGCTGACGGACGACGGCCCCGAGTCGTTCTTTCTGGGGGCCCTCTTTCTGAAGAAAGCTTGATACGAAAGGCCCCTTGTCATGAAAAAAAACACGGCGGGCAAAAAGACCATCGGCATGGGCAAGGTTTTTTTCTTTGCTGTTGCGGCAGGACTCCTCATCCTGTCGGGCTTCAATTTCTTATGCGGTTTTATCGCTAAGGACCAGTATATCGCGCTGGACCCCGTCGACAAAACGACCGCCGGCACGACTCCGGGATATTTTTATCCGAATCAGAACAAGCTGCTCCTTTTTCCGGGGATCGAGCCCTACAGGGTACGCATAGACTCGAACGGTTTCAGGAATGTCGGGGTGGACAGCGGACCGTTCCTGGGCGCAGGGGACTTTATGAAGATCCTGTGCCTGGGGGACTCCTTCACCTCCGGGCCGCTCGACGACGAAGACACGTATCCCTACCGGCTCCAGACGTTGATTTCAAGAAGCAAAAGGAAGGCCATCGTGCTCAACGCGGCGGCCGGCGGCGCATCCCTGCCCGATTACCTGTATTATCTCAAGGAAAAAGGCCTGGCCCTGCGGCCCGATGTGATCGTCCTGAATTTTGCCTGCAATGATGTGGTCGAGATCGGGTCGCGGGACACGCCCCTTTACAAGAAAATGATCGAGGACAGCGCGTTCTCTATCTCCAGGACGCTGAAGAAAATGAAGATGATGAGGATGATGCGCCGGTTCGAGATGGCCCACCGCTACCGCCGCTGGATGCGCAAGATGAACGACCCCCGACGAAGGCGGATCTGCGAGCAAGACAGCAAGGACCTCGAAGACATATTGTATGTCGCAGGAGAGTATCACGGGCCGATCGTCAAGAACCCGCATGGCAAGGAGCTGGCGGCGCAGTGGTCCGATTTCTTCCTCCTCCTGGAGGAAATGATAGACCTGTTGCGCAGCAAGAACGTCGCGTTCCTCTACGTCCTGTGTCCCGATATCTATACCCTCTTTGACAGGGGACAAGGGTATTATCAGGACATCTTGATCGATTTTCTGGAGTCCAAGGGGGTGGACTACATCGATCTGCGGCCGGTGTTTAAGCCGCGCCGGAAGGAGTTTCTGGAATTGTACCGCCACCTCCCCAGGGATTTCCATCTCAGCGGAGAGGGCAACCAGATATTCGCCGAAGAGGTTTTTAAGAAGCTTTTCGGCATTCTGCCCGAAAGAGCCCAAGGGGAGCTGCCGGGGCGGTCCCGATAAGAGGAGACGTCAACAAGCGTGGGAGCGGTCGGGGGAGATGCCCCTTCGGGTCATCTCCCCGAGCACGTCTTGAGGGGTGAGGTCGTTCAGGCAGGCGATGCGGTCGCACGCCTTGTTGTAGCGGAAACCCTTGTAGCAGGGCTGGCAGGCCAGCCGTTTTGAGACCTCCAGGAAGTTCTTTTGTCGTGGATACGGGCCGTAGACCAGCGGGTCCGCAGGACCGTAAAAGGCCACGATGGGGATGTCCTGCGTCGCAGCGAGGTGGACGAGTCCGCCGTCATTTCCGATAAAGACCTGCGCGCCTTTACACACGGCCACGGCCTGCATGATGCCCGTCTTGCCGCACAGGTTGGCCACAGGACCCCCCAGAGAACGCTCCAGCGACTCACCGATCTCTTTTTCATGTCCTGCTCCCAGGATCACGACACCATCGAAACATCCGCGCTCACGCAGCCGGCGCAACAGCTCGGCAAAGTGGGCCACGGGCCAGTGCTTGTAGCGCGCGTCCCGGCCCCACGTGACCCCGCCGCCCGGTGAGACCACGGCGTAGCGGCCGCTTATGCCGTGGGTCTTGAGCAGCTGCGTGGCGACCGAAGCGGCCAGCGCGTCGGAAACGGACAGCCGCGGCTTGGGGTCAAGGAGGCGGCAGTCCAACAAGGACGCCAGTTCGGCAAAGAACTCGATCATGTGCTTGCCCTGGAAGCCTTCGACCGGCAGATGGAGGGGGCGGTTGAGGAACCTGTTGCGCCTTTTATAGTTGAATCCGGCCCGGACAGGGATACCCAAAAGATACTTGGCCCAGAAGCCGTACTCGGGCTGCATGGACAAATCCACGAAGATCGTGTAGCGTCTATGGCGCAGCGCCAGAAAGAGGCGCCACTTGTCCCGCAGGGCGTACCAGCGACCCTGGGCCTTCCAGACGTCCTTGTCGATGACGAAGATGTCATCCACCAGGCCGCTGTTCTCCAGGATCTCGCGCGTGCGATGGCCCAGGATCACGTCGATGCGTTCGACCTTCTTGCCGCCGCGCAGGGCCTTTAAAAAAGGCAACATGAAGACGGCGTCGCCGAGGCCATAGGGTTGCGTGACGAGGACGCGTTCGGCCATGTCAGGATTTGACGGGCTTAAGGACGAAGCGCAAGTGTTCCGCAGGCATGAGGTACGTCCAGAAACGCTCGTACGCGAGCGGACATCTGTTCCAGAGCCGGTGGAAAAAATACCGCCGGTACGCACGGTGAAAGGTGAGGCGCCGTTCGAGAAGTTCAAAGCCGAAGTCCACGACGAGCCAGTTCTTTTGCTGACCGCGGCAGTAGGCGTCGAGGGAGAAATACGAAAAACGCATCTTGTGTTCGGGGTCATTGGCCATCCAGGAAGAAAAGTGCGGGACCTCGATGAGGATGCGGCCGTCCGACCGGCAGATACGATGGAGCTCCCGCAGGGCCGGGGGGAGGGAAATGAGATGTTCGAGCACGTGATGACAGACGATTTCCGAAAACTGGTCGTCTCGAAAGGGCCAGGGGAAGACGTTGAGGTCGTGGACAATATCCGGCTTATGGCCGGCGTCGATGTCCACGGTGACGGCATCCGGATGGCTCCTGCCGGCGGCGCCTAACACGAGTCTGTCCCTGGGCATGTGCATATTATAACGGGGCGGCAACCCGTACGCAAGCACCTTGAAGGGCCGTTTTTTTCTTGATAAAGAGGGCCGCGGCATATATGATAAAAGAGTCCATGAAAAAGACACGAGTCGTCTTTCTTGACCGCGACGGCGTCATCAACCGCTTTCCCGGACGCAAGAAGTACGTGACGAGCCTTAAAAAGTTCAAGCTCCTCAAGGGCGCGCGGGAGGCGGTCGCCCTCTTGACGCGCCGCGGCTTCCGGCTCTTCGTCATCTCCAACCAGGCGGGTGTGGCCAAAGGTCTCTATACCAAAAAGGAGCTCGCCCGCATGACGCGGTATATGCTCACGGAACTGCGCCAAGCAGGAGGCAGGGTCCAGCGCGTGCTGTACTGTTTGCACCGTCCGGACGCGGGCTGCGGCTGCCGCAAGCCCCGCATCGGCGCCCTGAAGGCCGCCACCAGGAATATCCGCGTCAACAAAAAGGAGAGCTATTTCATCGGCGACAGCGTGAAGGACGTCCAGGCCGGCCGGAACTTCGGCTGCAAGACCGTGCTGGTCTTGACCGGCCGCGAGAAGGCGAGCGACGCCTCCCGTTGGGATCCGGCGCCTGACTTCGTCGCCCGCGACCTTTTCGCCGCCGCCAGGAACATCGTCGCCGGCCGCTACCACCGCGCCTAAAAGGCCTAGCCTAAAAGGGACACTCCTTGTAACTGGCTTTTACTACTATGGTTACGAAGTACTTTTTGACAGTCGTGATCGGATCTCTGCCAATCGGTTTTATGAATAAATGGAAAATGGGGAAAGTACCTATTAACATGCTGCGGCGCAGGTACTTACAAGGAGTGTCCCTTGGATAAAAAGGTGATCTTAGCGTATGCGACGGCGGGGTCAGGGCACCGCAAGGCGGCGGAGGCGCTGGCGCACGCGGCGGCTGAGCAGGGGGGGACCGTCGGAGTCGTCGACATCGTCGACTACATGCCGTGGCTGGCACGCAAGATGTACAGCGACGGCTACCTGCTGCTCATATCGCAGTGCACGCCGTTGTGGGGTCTCTTGTACTGGCTTACCGACATCCCCGGGCTCAGGCTCGTGAACGTCCACATGCGGCGGTTCGCCGACGCCATCGTCTGCCGGCGTTTTATCCGCTACCTTGTGCGCGAAGCTCCTGACGTGGTCATCGCGACGCAGTTTTTGGCGTCCGAGCTCGTGACGATCGCCAAGATCAAGTACGGCCTTAAGACCCGTCTCGTCACCGTTGTCACGGACTTCGGGGTGCACAACTTTTGGATCAACCCGGACACGGATGTCTACTGCGTGGCGACGGACGCCACGAAAAAGATCCTGATCCGTAAGGGGGTGGACCCTGACCGCATCACCGTCACCGGCATCCCCCTCGACAAGAAGTTCACCGCCCCGCTGGACCGGCATGAGGTCGCGGCCAAGTGGGGCCTTGACCCGGAGAGATTCACCGTGCTCGTCGCCACCGGCGGGGTCGGCATCGGGCCTATAGAGGACGTGGTCCGTCAGCTCAAAGGCGAGGCCCAGCTCCTGGTCGTCTGCGGTACCAATGAGCCCCTGCGCCGGAAACTGGCCGCCGAGGACCACCCGAATGTCCGCGTCTTCGGATTCGTCGATTTCATGCATGAGCTGATGAGCCTCTCGGATGTCATCGTCACCAAGGCCGGCGGCCTCAGCATCACGGAGAGCCTGACAAAAAACCTGTGCTGCGTCTTCTTCTATATCATCCCGGGACAGGAAGAACACAACGCCAAGACGATCACGCAGCACGAGGCCGGCTTCTTCGAGCACACGGCCCGTCGGGTGGCGCGGCGCATCAGGCAGCTCAAGACCACGCCTCAACTCTTGCAGGCGTGCCGAGGCCGCGCGCGGGACCTGGCCAGGCCCTCATCCTGCCAAGACATCCTCAAGCAGGCGCTGTCTTCCTGACGCCATGGCCTCACGACCCCTTATCGCAGAAGTCGCCCTGCCCGTCTCCATCGCCCTTGATGAGACCTTTGACTACTTGGTGCCGGCGCGGCTTAAAAAGGCGGCCCGGCCCGGTCTGCGCGTGCGCGTGCCCTTCCGCAACAAGACCCTCGTGGGTTTCCTGACCGGCATCAAAAAAAGCTCGCCGTTCCGCAAAAAGTGCAGGCCGATCCTGGACCTTGTCGACCACGAGCCCCTGCTGGACCCGGCCCTCTGGGACCTTGCCCAAGAGATGCGCCGCGACTACGTCTGCGCCCTGGCGGACGTGCTCAATACCTTTTTGCCGCAAAGTATCCGCCGAGGCTCGTTGCATCCTGTCAAGGCCGAAGAAACACCGGCGCCTTTGCCCATGCCGCAAGAGACCCCCTTGAGCGCGGAGGAAGAAAAGACGCTCGCTCTGGTTGGCACAACGCCCGGCATCAGCGTTATCAGCGATCCGGAGAACGCAGAGCGCTGGGGCCTTTACGCAGCCCTCATCAAGGACGCCTTGAATAAGAAAAAGAGCGTCATCCTGACCCTGCCCCAACACGATATGATCGACGACGCCCTCAGCCGCCTGCCCGGACTGCCGCCTCCTCTCATTCTGAGCTCTTACCAGAAGCCCGCCGCCCTGCGCCGGGACTGGATGAACGCCCGCTCAGCGCCCTGTTGTTTTATCATCGGCACGCGTTCCGCCGTCTTCGCCCCTGTCAGGGACCTGGGTCTCATCATCATCGAGCAAGACGGCCACTTC
>CAZDLS010000029.1:0-16385 GCA_964506425.1 uncultured Planctomycetia bacterium
GCCAGGGTAGTCATGGGCGTACTTGTAGTCTGTCCCGCGGTTGAGCTTCTTGGCGCTGGCGTAGCTGGCGTCGCGCAGGTGCTGGGGCACGTCCAGGACGCGGCCCTCCTTGACGTCGCGCAGGGCGCGCTCGATGCCCAAATAGGCCGCGTTCGACTTGGGCGCGCAGGCGACGTAGACCGCGGCCTGCGCCAGCGGGATGCGCGCCTCGGGCATGCCCACGAACTCCGAGACGGCCAGCGCGGCCTGGGCCAGCACGAGCGCCTGCGGGTCGGCGTTGCCCACGTCCTCGGCGGCGCAGATGACGATGCGCCGCGCGATGAAGCGCGGGTCCTCGCCGGCATAGAGCATCTTCGCCATCCAGTACAGCGCCGCGTCGGGGTCCGAGCCGCGCATGGACTTGATGAAGGCCGAGATGGTGTCGTAGTGGGCGTCGTCGTCGCGGTCGTAGAGGACGGCCTTCTTCTGGATCGACTCCTGCGCGTCTTTCAACGTGAAGCGCACCGCGGCGCCTCTTGTCCTGAGCTTCGCCTTGACGCCCACCTCGAGCGCGTTGAGGCTGCGCCGGGCGTCGCCCTCGGTGACGCGCGCCAGGAACGCGAGCGCCTCGGCCGCGGCCCCTACCTTCCAGGACCCGAACCCCCGCTCCTTGTCGCCGAGGGCGCGCTGGAGCAGAGTCACGATGTCTTCCTCCTTGAGCGCCTTGAACTCGAAGATGAGCGAGCGCGACAAGAGCGGCGCCGTCAACACAAAAAAGGGATTGAGCACGGTCGTGCCGATCAGCGTCACGCTGCCGTCTTCGATGTCCGGCATCAGGACATCCTGCTGGGCCTTGTTGAAACGGTGGATCTCGTCGATAAAAAGGATGGTCTTCTGGCCGGTGGCACGGCGCCGCGCCTTGGCCTCCTTGATGATCGTGCGCAGCTCCTGGACGTTGGAGGTAACGGCGTTGACGGGAGAAAAGTGGGCGTGGGTGGCGTTACTGATGCAGTGGGCGAGGGTGGTCTTGCCGCAGCCCGGCGGGCCGTAGAGGATGAGCGAGGAGAGCCGGTCCGTCTCGATGGCCTTGCGCAGGAGCGAGCCCGGCGCCAGGATCTCCTCCTGGCCGACGAACTCCTCGAGGGTGCACGGCCGCATGCGGCTGGCCAGCGGCTCGAACGTGTCCGGCCGGGACCTGCGCGGCGCCTTTTCCTCGACGGAAAAGAGCTCTTTCGTCCGATCGTCTATATTCTTCTTACGGGCCATGGTGCCCCGAAGGTTAGCGCGTGCGATCTATATAATGCAAATCCCCGCAGTGCCGTCGGCTAGGTGGTCTGAACCCATCAGTTAGGTGGGTGCCCTCTCAGCGGCCCTCGGGCGCGCGTGAATGCGGGCTCCCCTTCGATTAGTGTTGGTTCAACAATCATCGATCGCCGACGAACACCGCAGGGATCTTTAACGGCAATCCTAATTATAGCACATGCGGCGGGCCAATTCAAGGAAGCCGCGGAAGCGGTGGAGCTCGTCGACAAAAGGGACGAAAGGGCCTATCGCAGCTGCACGCCGAGCTCGGCGACGAGGCGGTCCAGGACGCCCTGGTGGACGCGGTTGACCTCCTCATCGGTGAGGGTGCGGCCGGCCTGGGCATAGGTGACGCTCAGGGTCAGGCCCAGGCGGCCCCGGGGGATCTCTTTGCCTTCATAGATATCGGCCAGCGCCACGTCCTGGGCAACGCCCCCGCCCTGCTCGAGGACGAGCCGGCGGATGCGGGCAAAGGGCGCCTGCGGGCCGGCGACGCAGCTGATGTCGCGGCGCACCGAGGGCAGCGTCTCAAGGGCGCGCAAGGTCCTGCGGCCGCCGCGGACCTTGAGGAAGGCGTCCAGACACAGCTCTGCCGCGAAGACGGGCTCTTTCGTCTTGATGCCCCACGCTCGCTTGACGCGGTCGTCGATGCGGCCGAGCACGGCGAGCTCCTTGCCGGCCGCCGCGAGCGCGCAGGCCTCGCCGACGGCAAAACACCCCCTCTCGACAGGCTTCCAGGAACGCTCCTTGATCCCCAACGAAGACGTCAGCCCCTCCACGATCCCCTTCAGGTCAAAAAAGGTATAACCCCGCGACCGGCGCGACCAGCTCGCGCGCTTGTTGCCGACGAGCATGACGCAGGCCCGCCGCTCTTCCCCCCGGCTCAGGCACACGCGCGCCGTCTCAAAGACCTCGAGGTCGGTGTTGCCGCGGCTGATGTTAAGGGCGGCGACGCCCAGAAGGCTCGGGATGAGCGTAGTGCGCAGGACCTGATAATCCTGGCTTAAGAAATTATCCAACCGCAACGCGTCGCCGGGGATCTCGAGGGAACTCTTCGCGTAATCGTCGGGGCCCACGAGGCTGTACGTGACGGTCTCCTTCAGGCCGCAGCGGACAAGGTGCTCCTGCGCCGCCGCCTCGAGGCCGTCAAGGACCGGCGGCTCGAAGTCAAAAGGTCTTATGGCCGCGCTCGTCAGCGGGATCGCGTCGTAGCCGCGCACGCGGGCGAGCTCCTCGACCAGGTCCTCTTTTATCGCCACGTCGCGCCGGAGGGCAGGCACCGTGACCTCAAGCTCCCCCTTCTTCCTGCGGCGCACGGCAAAGCCGAGCCGCTTAAATATCCCCGCCGCCTGCGCCTCGCTGATGGAGAGGCTCAGGATGGCACACGCCTCTGCGAGCGGCAGCGTGATCTTTTTCGCCTGGCCCGGCTTTTTGTGCCCGGCCGTCTTTGCCGCAACGAGCCGGCCGCCGCAGATATCGATGATCATCCGTGTCGCGACGTCGCGCGCGGCCATGACGGTGCTGACGTCCACGTTGCGCTCGAACCGGTAGGAGGAATCGGAGGCGACGCCCAGGAAACGCGTGCCGCGGCGCACCACCACCGGGTCGAAGTAGGCGCTCTCCAATAAAACGTTCTGCGTCCCCTCTTTGACCTCGGTATCGGCGCCGCCCATGATGCCGGCTGCCGCCACCGGCCGCCGGGCGTCGCAGATGAGGAGCACCGCCGGGGTCAGCTTCCTCTGCGTGCCGTCGATAAGAGTGATCTCCTCGTCGGAGCGCGCCCGGCGCACGACGATGGCCCCGCCCGCCAGCTTGTCGAAGTCAAACGCGTGCAGCGGCTGGCCGAGCTGGTAGAGCACGAAATTCGTGATGTCGACGACGTTGTTGACGCTGCGCAGGCCCAGCGCCGCCAGCCGCTCGCGCAGCCACGCCGGCGACGGCCCCACGCGCACGCCGGTGATAAGGTTGCCGCAGTAGAGCCCGCACCCCTTCGCGTCCTCGATGGAGAGCGAAAACGCCGGCGCGGCGGCCGTCGCCTGCGCCGCCTTCTTCTCGGCCGGCTTCCACCGCGGCCCCTGCTCCGCGATCTTCTTGAGCCGCGCCCCGGTCACGGCCGCGACCTCATGGACGATGCCGGCCACGCTCAGGCAATCCGGCCTGTTCGACGTGACCTCGATGTCGTAGACCCAGTCCCCGCCGGCCGGCGCCAGCGACTCAACGCTCAGCCCCGCCATCGTCAGCTTCTGCGCCAACTCCTGCGGGCTCGCCTTGAACTCCAGGTATTCCTTTAACCAGTTATACGTTACCTTCATATCTTTCCCGTGAGAAAAGTGAGACTAGGAGCCAGGCTCTTTGTCTCAAATTTGAACCGCGAATTTGAGACAAAGAGCCTGGCTGTTTGTCTCATTTTTTGAGGTCCTCTCTAAAACTGCTCGAGGAGCCGCAGGTCGTTCTCGAAGAACAGGCGGATGTCGTGGATGCCGTACTTGAGCATGGCGATGCGCTCCACGCCCATGCCGAAGGCGTAGCCGCGCCAGCGGCGCGGGTCCACCCCCGCCGAGCGCAGGACGTGCGGGTGCACCATGCCGCACCCGAGGATCTCGAGCCAACCGCTCTGCTTGCAGACGGAGCACCCCTTGGCCCCGCAGATGAAACACGAGACGTCCACCTCGGCCGAGGGCTCGGTGAACGGGAAGAAGCTCGGCCGGAAGCGCAGCTTGGTCCCGGCGCCGAACATCTCGGCCGCGAACGCGATCAGGACGCCCTTCAAATCGGAAAAACGGATGTCTGTATCGACGGCCAGGCCCTCGACCTGGTGGAACATGAACGAATGCGAGGCGTCGACGGCGTCGGGCCGGTACACGCGGCCCGGCACCACCACGGCCATCGGCGGCGGGCACTGCTTGAGGGCGCGGATCTGCGACGGCGACGTGTGACTCCTCAGAAGCAGCTTCCTGCCTTTGTCCGGCGTCTTGATATAAAAGGTGTCGAAGGCGTCGCGGGAGGGGTGCTCGAGAGGGATATTGAGAGCCTCGAAGTTGTTAAACTCGGTCTCGACCTCGGGGCCGCGGAAGACCTTGAGGCCGAGCCTGCCGAAGATCGCGCAGATCTCCTGCTCGACCTGCATCAACGGGTGGCGCCGGCCGGTGAGCGGCCGCAGGCCGGGCAGGGTAACGTCCAAGACCCTGCCGTCGGTCTGGCCCTCGAACGCACGGCCTTTTGTCTCGATCGCCTCTTCCAAGGCCTTCTTCAGGCCGTTGACCGCGGCACCGAAACCCCGACGCTCCTCCAGCGGCAGCGCCGGGATGCGGCCCATCAACTCCTGGAGCACGCCCTTGCGGCCCAGATATCTCACGCGCACGTCGTTCAAGGCCCGGCCGTCGGCCGCCGCCTCTATCGCCGCGCGCGCTTCCTGCTCAAAAGATCGTAGATCAACAGGCATGACAAGACTCCCAAGAGAACGGCCAGAAGAAAGACCTTGCCGCGGTCCAGGCGCTCCTCCATGGGCCCGCCGGCCGCCACGACCGTGAAGCGGACGGCGTGGATGTCGAGCGCGCCCTGATGCTGCGGGCAGGCGCGGTGGAAGACCCCGCGCACGCGGACCCGGTCGCCCCGCACTTTATACGTGCCAGCATACCGCACTTCCGCCGTCGCCGCAAGGGGAACCCACACGCCGATCGCGGCGGTGCCGTCGTGCAGGTTGACCCAGGCGTGGTCCCCGCGCGGCAGGACCGCGCGGATCACCTCGCCCTCGAACTCAACGAGCTCGCCGTCGTAGCCGCGCGCTCCATTGAGGAGCTCCTCGGCGGACACGGGTCTCGCCGCTTCCGGCGGCTGTGCCGCCGCGCACGGCGCGGCCGCCAGCGCCGCCACGAACAGCCCGATGATGAAAAACGATGTCTTCTTCATGGAACCGGTCCCCCCTCAGGCGGCACCCTGAACCCTTCGCCTGCGCTCGGGATGTCCCGCGCGGGCCGCGGTCCTGCCGTGGTCTGCGGCAAAAAGTCACTTCCCGCGCAGGAACGACCACAAAAATCCTATCAGCACGAAGGCCGAAACGAACTCAAGGCGTCCCAGCCACATCTGCACGATGTAGACGACCTTGAGCCCGGCGGGCATCAAGGGATCCGTCAACCCGCACGAGAGCCCGACGTTGGCCGCCGCGGACGTCGATTCGAACAGCGCGCTCACGAAATCATACCCGAAGAAGCACCCCGCGGCCGCGCCCGCGAGGTACAGGATGATATACGCCAGCACGATCAGGGCGGCCGAGCGCACCATGCGGTCGTCGAGGAAGGTGTCGCGCAGGTGGCGCAGGCGCGTCGTCACCAACGCCGACTCCGGAGAGAGGCTCCGCTTGACGTCCTCGCGCAGGGCCTTGGCGATGATCCCCACGCGCAGGAGTTTCATGCCGCCCGTCGTCGAGCAGGCGCTCGCGCCCAGGCCCATCGCAAAAAGAAGACCCACGACCGCCAGCGGCCCCCAGCTCGCCAAGAGCTCCGGCGCATAGACCGACTGGAACCCCGTGCCGGTATGCGCCGAGACCGCCTGATACACCCCGCGGCGCACGAAACCCCACGCGCCGCTGTAGGCCTGACTCTGCGCCAGCCCCAGAGCGACGAGCACCGCGACCAGCGTCATCGTCGCGGCGAAAGTGCGTACCTCGATGTCGCGCCGCATCTCCGCGCGCCGGCCCGTCCAGATGGCATAATGCAGGTTGAAATTGATGGCGCCCCACACCATCACGACGATGGTCGCCATCTCGAAGACCCCGCTCTGGTAAAAGATGATGTTCTGCGACTGCGGGGCGAAGCCGCCCGTGTCAAAGCCCGCCATGAAGAAACAAACGCCGTGAAAGACCGCGTCCTTCCACGGCAGGCCCACGGCGAAGCGCCCCGCGGCGGACAAGAGCGCCGTCCCGAGGACGAAATACACGAAGCTGACCAACCAGATGAATTTGGCGGTCTCGATGACGTTGGGCAGGATCTTCTCCTCGCGCGCCTCGCCGACGTAAAGCGGAAAGGCGCCGGGGCTGTGCCGGAAGAGGAGCGAGATCGCCACGACGATCACCCCCTGCCCGCCGAGGAACATCAGGAGGTGCCGCCAGAAGTTGGCGGCGTGCGACAGATGGTCGAGGTCCTTGACGAGGACAAGGCCGGTCGTGGCCAACCCCGACATCGCCTCGAAGCACGCGTCGAGATAAGACCCCCAGTGGCCCGAGAGAACCAACGGCACGGCGCCGAGGAACATGCACCCGACCCATGCCGCCGCCACCACGACCATGCCGTGGGCCCACTCCATGTCGGTCTTCCCGGGCAGGCGCGCCGCGACGATCAACGCCAGGCCCACGCACACCGACGCGAGCAGGCCCACGGCGAAATCGATGACCGGCACCTGCTCGCCGAAGACGACGGCCACGCCGATGGGAAGGGCCATCGTCAGGCCGAAGGCCAGGACGATCTTACCTAAGAAGTGGGCGATGAGGCGCAGGTCGAGCGCCTGCGGACGCAGGATCATGGCGTGACGAAGAAGACGACGATGAAGACGCAGGTCAAGACGAGGAACAGGGCCGCCGTGAAGGCCGCCTCGAAGAGGATGCCGGCCGCTATGCGCCCGACACGCAGGCTTTTCATCGCAGGTCTCCTATAAGGGCCTGGAGGAGCTGCTTCTCGTTCTCGACGAACGTCAGGGCGATGATGTCATCGCCCGGCTCCAGCGCCGTGTTGCCGCGCGGCACGATGATCTCGTCCCGGCGGATGATGGAGACCAGGACCGAATCCGGCGGCAGGACGAGCTGGGTCAGGTTCTTGCCGACGGCCGGGGAGTCCGCCGGCAGGTCCACGCGCACGATGGCGAGCTTGCCGCGCTTGAAGCTCATCAGATTCACGAAGTCGGCGAAGGAGACCTCCTCCTCGATGATCTTGGCGATGATCTTCGTCGCGTCGATGGGGATGTCGACGCCCAGCTCCGAAAAGGTCCGTTCGTTCTTGGGGTCGTTGAGGCGCCCGACCGTGCGCTTGACGCCGAAGCGCTCCTTGGCGAGCTGGCAGATGACGAGATTGTCCTCGTCGTCGCCCGTCACGGCGGCCAAGACGTCGCAGCGGTCGCAGCGCGCCTCCTCGAGGAACCGCGGTTCGCACGCGTCCCCGTGGATGACGAGAAGGTCGAGCTCCTGCGCGAGGGCGCGGCAGGTCTTCTCGTCCTTCTCGATGATGATGACGGTGTGCTCGTCCTCGAGCAGGCGCTGGGCGAGAAAGTGCCCGACCTTGCCGGCGCCGGCGATGACGATATACATGCTCCTGGGCGGGGGCACGCCCCTCTTAGCGGCGTCCTTCATCGTCTTTCGTCTGAAAAAGCTTCTTGGCGCCCGGGATGCGCTCGGGGCGCACGATGCCATAGACCTTGTCCCCGCGCTCGAGGCGGGTCGCGTCCGACGGGATGAGGCGCTCATAATCCCCGCCGCCGGGGCGCAAGACGGCGATGACGCGGAACGTGTCGGCGAGGGCGGCCTCGGCCACGGTCTTGCCCACGAGCGCCTCGGGCACGTCGAGCTCGAGGATCCCCAGGTCGCCGCTTTCGATGATGAAGCTCGAGAGGCGCCGGTCGACGAGCTTGTCGCGGATCATCGCGGCGAAGAGGATGGTGCCGCTCAAGACCTCCAGGCCCAGGGACTCGTAGATGTGGGCGCGCGCCGAGTCGTACACGCGCGCGATGACGCGGGGGACCTTGAAGATCTTCTTGGCCACCTGGGAGGCCATGATGTTGGTGTTGTCGCCGTCGGTCAGGCTGCACAAGGCGTCCGCCTTCTCGACGCCCGCCTCCTTCAGGACGTCGAGCTCAAAGCCGTTGCCGACGAGCGTGGCCCCGTTGAAGACCTTGCCCAGCCTTTTAAAGGCGGCCGGGTCCTTGTCGATGACGACGACGTTGTGGCCCTCCGCGGACAGGAGCGTGGCGACCTGGCCGCCGACGCGGCCGCAGCCGACGACGATGACATACATGGACTATCCCTTGGCGAGGACGACGATCTTGTCGAACGTCGCCGGGTCGCTCACCGCGATGTCCGCGAGGACCTTGCGGTCGAGCGCGACCTTGGCCTTCTTGAGGCCGTTGACCAGCCGCGAATACGTGAGGCCGCGCTCGCGGCACGCCGCGTTGATGCGCACGATCCACAGGCCGCGGAAGGTCCGTTTCTTCACCTTGCGGTCGCGCGTGGCGAAACGCAGGCCGCGGTCCACGGTCTCTTGCGCCATGCGGTACCGGCGGGACCGGTCGCCGTAATAACCTTTGGCCTTCTTCAGGAGGCGCTTCTTGCGCGCCCGGGTGGACACGCTGTGCTTGACTCTAGCCATGGGGTAACAACCTCCTCGTTCTCTTGTAATCCGCCTTGTCCACCAGGGCGGCGTGACGCAGGCGCCGTTTCCTCTTGCGCGACTTCTTGGTCAGGATGTGGCCCTTGTTGGCGCGCGTGCGCTTGATCTTCCCCGTTGCGGTAAAGCGGATGCGCTTCTTCACCGATCGATTCGTCTTCAGCATCGCTGCTCCTTTTACTCTGTATCCGAGGTTGGGCGGGGGGCGCCGTCAGCGCCCCTTTACTTGGGGGCGATGATCATGTTGATCATGCGCCCTTCCATCGCCGGGCCGTACTCGACGCTGCCCACGCCCTGCAGGTCCGTGCAGAACCGGTCCACGACGCGGCGGCCGATGTCGCGGTGCGCCATCTCCCGGCCGCGGAACATGAGAGAGACCTTGACCTTGTTGCCGTCCTGCAAAAACTCCATCGCGTGCTTGAGCTTGATGGCGTAGTCGTGTTCCGCGATCTTGGGCCGCACGCGGACTTCCTTGAGTTGAAAATGTTTTTGGTGTTTCTTGGCCTCGCGCTCGCGCTTCTCCTGGTCGTACTTGTACTTGCTGAAATCCATGATGCGGCAGACCGGCGGCTTGACCTGCGGGGCCACCTCGACGAGATCCAGCTCGAACTTCTCGGCCGTCTCCATGGCCTTGTTGATATTGAGGATGCCGAGCTGCTCGCCCTTGGGCCCGATCACGCGCACTTCGGGGACGCGGATCCTGTCATTGACTCGGATGAACTTTTTAATACGACACCTCCCGGGTTAAGGTTGACATTAAACGGCGGCGCCGACGCGTGAGGCGGCTTCGCCGCGCGCCTTCTTCACGAATGCCGCCACCGCCATGACGCCCTGATCGCCCTTTGCCTTGCTGCGCACCGAGACGCTGCCCTCTGCGGCCTCGCGCGGGCCGACGACGAGCATGTACGGGATCTTCTGGAGCTCCGCGTTACGGATCTTCTTGTTGAGCGTCTCCGACGAGGCGTCCACCTCGGCGCGCAGGCCGGCCTCCCGCAGCTGGGCCGCGACCCCGCGCGCGTACGCCTCGACAGAGCTCTTGAGCGGGATGACCACGGCCTGCTGCGGCGCCAGCCACAGCGGGAACTGCCCCGCGTAGTGCTCGATGAGCGTGCCGATGAAGCGCTCGATCGAGCCGAAGATGACGCGGTGGAGCATCACCGGCCGGCCGTACCTGCCGTCGGGCATCACGTACTCAAGGTCGAACTTCTCGGGCAGCGCAAAGTCGCACTGTACCGTCGCGCACTGCCAGTAGCGGCCGATCGCGTCCTTCAGCTTGATGTCGATCTTGGGGCCGTAGAAGGCGCCCTCGCCCTCGTTGATGGCGTAGACGAGCTTCTTCTCCTCGAGCGACTCCCTGAGGGCCCGGGTGGCGCGCTCCCAGTCCCCGTCGGTGCCGATGGACTTGAGCGGCCGGGTGCTCACCTCGATCTTGAAGTCCTTGAACCCGAAGAGCGTCATCGCGTCGAAGACGAAGTCCAGGACGCCCTTGATCTCGTCCTTCATCTGGTCCGTCGTGCAGAAGATGTGCGCGTCGTCCTGGGTGAAGCTGCGCACGCGCAGCAGGCCGTGCAGGACCCCGCTCTTCTCGTGGCGGTAGACGGTGCCCAGCTCGAAGAGGCGCAGCGGCAGATCGCGGTAGCTGCGCGTCTTGGACTTGTAGATCAGCATGTGCCCCGGGCAGTTCATGGGCTTGACCGCGTACTCCTTGTCGTCGATCTTGAGGAGATACATGTTCTCGCGGTAATAATCCATGTGGCCGGAGCGCTGCCAGAGGTCGCCCTTCAAGAGATGCGGCGTGACGACCAACTGGTAGCCGCGCTTCAGGTGCTCCTCTTTCTCGTACGTCTCCAGGAGGTGGCGCAACAGCGCCCCCTTCGGGTGATAAAACACCAGGCCCGCGCCGGCCTCGTCGTGGTAGATATCAAAGAGCTCGAGATCCTTGCCCAACCGGCGGTGGTCGCGCTTCTTCGCCTCCTCGAGCAGGTCGAGGTATCCCTTGAGCTCCTTCTCGCTCGCGAAGGCCGTGCCGTAGATGCGCTGGAGCATGGGGTTGGTCTCGATGCCGTGCCAGTAGGCGCCCGCGATGGACAAGAGCTTGAACGCCTTGATCTGCCCCGTCGAGGCCGCGTGCGGCCCGCGGCACAGGTCCAGGAACGCCTCGCCCGTCCTGTAGATAGAGACCTTCTCGCCGGGGATCTGCTTCAGGAGCTCGAGCTTATAGGTCTCCCCCATCTTCTCAAAGAGCGCGACCGCGTCCTTCTTCGTCAGCTCCTCGCGCGTGAACGGGATGTCGGCCTTGATGATCTCGGCCATCTTGGCCTCGATGCGTGCGAGGTCCTCGGGCGCGAACGGCTCCGCCTTGTCAAAGTCGTAATAGAACCCGTCTTCGATCGACGGGCCGATGCCGAGCTTCGCCTGCGGCCACAGCGCCTTGACGGCGTGCGCCATCACGTGCGAACAGGAATGTCTGAGCGTCTCAAGTTCCATAGCGGATAACGTGAAACAAACGGACTTGGCCCTTCAGTCTTGTTTTTTGGCCCTTTGGTCTTGTTGTGTTGGGATGCGCGCCGGGCCGACCCGCCTTCTTCCCCACACAAGCTTGCGCTTGGCGGACGCGGGCATGCGTTTGATGGCGCGCTCCCGACGCGTTGCGGCGCCCCTGTCCCCGATCGGCTCCGAATAGACCAGCCTGACGGGCAGGCGGGGCCGAATGCCCTTCGAGCCCCGCCCTGCATTATGTTTTGCGACGCGCCGCGCCACGTTGTTCGAAATGCCCGTGTACAGAGCGCCGTCTTTGCATCTGACAATATAAACGGACCACAAGGTCGGACCTCGATCCGGAAGCTTCCGTGGGCGCGACAGGACTTGAACCTGTGACCCCCTCCATGTCAAGGAGATACTCTAACCAACTGAGCTACGCGCCCTGAAATGTCAAAGACACCAAAGTCACTATGCCGGGAGAGGGACTCGAACCCTCAAGGCCTTGCGGCCAGCGGATTTTAAATCCGCAATGTTTTCCGATTTCATCATCCCGGCAAATTCTCAATCTGAACCCGACGATGTCAACGCCGAGACTGAATTATTTAAATCAGGTTCGTAACGAGCTTGCTGCGTTTCCAACCCCAGCGCGCGGCCAGACACGCGTCAGCCAACTTCATCTTTCTGGCTAACGCAAAACACCCTTTATAGTAACACCTCCTGACAATCTCCCGCGCCGCCATCTTTCCGTATTTAAGGCGGAATACGCCGTGCTCATCCTTATATAACTTTCCGGAGCATCCGAGTCGACGCGCTATTTCCTTCTGCAACCAGACAATAAAATCGGCCGAGCCGGAAGCAATCCGCAAATTCCATTGTTCTCCGCCGTTCGTGGGATGTATCCAGCGCCGCATGCCGCCGTCGCCGTCGATAACGCCTCTTAAAAAATCCGCAAAGAAGGCGTTGTCTACGGCGACCTCTTTCAGCACTTTCGACTTTCTCGGCATGAGGCCGATAGACAGCAGAAAATCGTACAGTATGCGGTTGCCAATCTGTATGCGAAAATTCCGCTTGCCGCAAAGGCCGCTTCTTTTTATGCCAATCTTGATCTTAAGTCCGCACAGCCGCACAAGGCCGGCCAAAAAAGACCTGTCCTTCGCCGTGATGTCGATGTGCCGGCCGTCCGGAGACAGGCAGCCATCCGTCGCGATCAGGCCCGCGAGATACCAAAGAACGGCCCCTTTGAGACCCAGGTCTTTCCGCCGGTGCGGCATCCCCCATCCTCCCTCTCCCCTTGTCGCGGGAAAGGTGGATCAGGGTGACGCGGGGATTCAATATTCTTTTCAAGTGCCTGGAGATCAGAGGCGCGAGTCGGAATTGAACCGACGAATAGCGGTTTTGCAGACCGCTGCCTTGCCACTTGGCTATCGCGCCGAATTTTTCAACTGTCACCGCCGCGCCAGGCGCAGCGCGGCGCGCGCGATCGCGTCGATATCGCTCATGCGGCCCAGGCCTTGGCGGCCGCTTGCCAGCCGGCCCCGCTCAGGGCCGATAAATCCGTACTTCCACTTCTTGAGGCGCTCGACGTTCGCCTGGACGGCCTTGTTGGCCCACATCGCGTCGTTCATCGCCGGCGCCAAGAGGACCGGGGCGCGCGTCGCGGTGACGACGCACGTCAACAGATCGTCGCAGATGCCGTTGGCAAGCTTGCCGATGGTGTTCGCGGTGGCCGGCGCGATGACGACGGCGTCGGCGCGCTCGGCGAACGCCACGTGCTCCACGTCCCGGGCCTCGACCTCCCCAAAAAGCCCACAGCCCACCGGGTTCCTGGAGAGCTTCTGCAGGACGAGCGGGCTGACAAAACGCTGCGCCTCTTCAGTCATCACCACGCGCACGTCGCAGCCGGCCTCGCAGAGCGCGCCGACCAGCTGCGGCACCTTGTACGCGGCGATGCCGCCGGTGATCCCGATGACGACACACAGCGGTCTCTTCACGCGTCCTCTTTCTCGGCCTTCTCCGCCTTTTGCGTCTTTTCCGCCTTGGGCGGCGCCAAACAGATCTTTTCCTGCGCGACCTCGAGCATCGCGACGGTCGTCACCTTCATATCGTGCGGCGCCTCGATGGCCCGCGGCGCGCCATCCGCGAGCTGGAGCGCCCGCGCGGACGCCAGATGCACCAGTTTATACATGTTATTGTCCGCCTTGTCGATCAGCCTTTCCAAAGGAACGTACATGGGCCCCCTCTCATTGCCGGCTCCGGAGCATGGATTTAAAATTCCGCAGCGCCTCCCGAAAGTCCCCGTTGACGAGGACGTGGTCGTAAAAGCGCGCGTACGAAAGCTCTATTTTAACACGCCTCAACCGCGCGGCTATCTCTTTTTTGCCCTCGGTGGAACGCCGGCGCAGCCGCTCCATCAGGACCTCGATCGTCGGCGGCACCACGAAGACGCCGGTCACCCGCTTCTTCAGCCGGCGGCGCACCGTCTGCGCGCCCTTGACGTCGATGCACAGGAGCACGTCCTTGCCGGCCCCGCGCGCGTCGTCGAGGACCTGGCGCGGGGTGCCGTAATGACTGCCGAATATCTGCTCGGACTCCAGGAGCCCGCCCTTCGCCTTCAGGGCCCGGAACCTCTCCGGCGTGACCCGCACGTAATCCCGGCCGGCCCGCTCGCCCCGGCGCAGCGGCCGCGTCGTGTAGGAGACGGACTTAAGGAGCCGGCGCCGCCACGCCTCTTCTTTCAAAAGGGCTTCGCACAGCGTCGTCTTGCCGGAGCCCGACGGCCCCGAGACGATCCACACCCGCGGCGCGCCCCGTCCCTTCCCGGCGCCCCGGCCCTTCCCGGTGCCCCTTCCCTTCCCGGCGCCCCTGCCCCTCTTGCGGCCGGCCGCCTTACTCGACATTCTGCACCTGTTCGCGGATCTTCTCGACTTCGTCCTTGATGAGGACGGCCTCGTGCGCGACGAGCTTGTCCTGCACCTTGGCGCCGAGCGTATTGATCTCGCGCTGCAACTCCTGACCGATGAAGTCCAGGACCTTGCCCTTCGTCCCGCTGCCCTTGAGGTGCTTCAAAAATCCCTTCAGGTGAAAATCGATGCGCGTGATCTCCTCGGTCACGTCCGTGCTGCGCAGGACGCTCTCGAGGTTCTCGGGCGGCAGGCTCTTGTGCATCTCGGCGCGCACCTTCTCCACGCGCTTCCTGATCGTGTTCATGTGGCGGGCGATGATGCCGATGCGTTTCGTCAGGTCGCTCGTCAGGGCGGCGCCCTCGCGGCGGCGCATGGCGACGACGTGGCCGACCGCCTCCTTGAAGGCGGCCTTCACGACGCGCTCGCGCACCGTCATCTTGAGCTCGGGCTTGCGGTAGCGCAGGACGCCGGGCAGCGTGACGAGCGCGGCGAGGTCGATGCCCCCCTTGATGTCCAGCTTGCGGCCCACGCGCTTGAGCGCCTTGACGTATTTCTCGACGAGGGCTTCGTTCAGGATCACCTCGTCCGAGGCCTCATTGACATGAAAGACGCTGATGGTGATGCGGCCGCGCCGGATGCGCTTTTGCACGATCCCGCGGAAGACCCCTTCCAGATGCTCCAGCGCCGGCGGCAGATGGAACGACGTGTCGAAATACCGGTGGTTCACGGTCTTGAGCGTCACGACGAAGCGCTCGCCGTCGGCCCGCGTCTCCGCCTGCCCGAAACCCGTCATGCCGATGATCATAGCCACGCCCTCTTTTCTTTGTTCTCGACGATGTTCTTCGTCTCCCAGAGGTCCACGATCACCTCGTCGGGCTCGAACCACAGCTTGATCTCGCGCGCGGCATCCCCGGCGTTCGCGGAGACGTGGATGACGTTCTCATAGACGCCGCGCGTCGTGATGCGGCCGAACGAGCCGCGGATCGACACCGAATCCGCCTCCTCGGGGTTCGTCGCGCCGGCGAGCTCGCGGCACTTCTTGATGGCGCCCGCGCCCCAGTAGACGAGCGCCATGACCTTGCGCCGGTCGTGGAACTCGCCCATGAGGTAGCGCAGGACGTCCTCGAAAAAAGGCCTGTCCTTCAGGTGCTCATAATGTACGGCGGCGAGCTCGCGCGTGACGCGCACCATCTTGGCCGCGACGATCTCGAGCTTTGTCTCGGAAAGACGCGTCAGGATGTTGCCGGTCAACGAGCGCTTGAGTCCGTCGGGCTTGACCAGGATCAGCGTCGCCTCATTATTCTCCATGCCTGCCTCCGTAATAAGAAAAACTAGGCCTTTCGCAGCAGGAACGAAAGGATCCGCTCCCTGTCCTGCGGCGAGAAATATTCGATCTGGATGCGGCCGCGCTTTTTACCCTCGACGATCTTGACGCGCGTGCCCAGGTTCTGCTCAAGCCGTCTCTCTATGTCCACGACGTGCGGGTCCCTGATCCTCGGGATCCGAACCCCCGCCCGCCGGACCGGCTTGGTACGGGCGATATGAGCCTCTAACTCTCTGACAGACAAAGAGTTAGACAAAATCATCTGCGTGAGGCGGATCTGCTGCGGGACGCTGTCGAGACTCAGGAGCGCCTTGCCGTGGCCGAAGGATATTTGCCCGTCCGAGATGGCGCGCTGGACTTCTTGCGGCAGCGAGAGCAGCCGCAGTATGTTGGCGATGGTCGAGCGGTCCTTGCTCACCGCCCGCGCCACGTTCTCCTGCGTCAGGGAAAAGTCCTTGATCAGCCGGCTGAAGGCCCGCGCCTCCTCGATGGGGTTAAGCTCCTCGCGCTGGATATTTTCAATGATCGACAAGACGAGCGCCTCCTGGTCCGAGACATCGCGCACCACGACGGGCACGCGCTCGAGCTTCAAGAGCTGCGCGGCGCGCAAGCGCCTCTCCCCGGCGATGACCTCATAATCCCCGTCCGGCCGGCGACGCACGAGGATCGGCGCCAGCACCCCCTTTTCCTTTATGGAGTCGGCGAGCTCCTTGAGCTGCGCGTCGTCGAACTGCCTGCGCGGCTGGAACCGGTTCGGCGACAGGCGCGCCACCTCCACATATCCGACACCCCCCGCCGCCGGCGCATCGCCGCGCAGGGCCGCGGACGGCCGCGGCTCGATGGGGATCTCTTTCTTGAGCACCTGCTCGACGCTCTTACCCGATGATATCAACGCCGACAGCCCTCTTCCCAGCGCCTGCTTTCCCATGACGCGCTCCTCCCTGCCCCCATCCCCCGTTGTCGTAAAAAAATTAAAAAGTGAGACTAGGAGCCAGGCTCTTTGTCTCAAATTTGAACCGCGAATTTGAG
>CAZDLS010000030.1:0-16354 GCA_964506425.1 uncultured Planctomycetia bacterium
GAAACGGTGTCCGGACACGGGGGACCGCAAGAGATGACATACGTGCTCAAAGTAAGGGCGCGCAGAGACAGCCTTGTTCGCGTCGGAAGACTGGGAAGATTATATTTTGAAAAGGGTTTTTATTACTATGTCGGTTCGGCCCGACGGAACCACCGGGCGCGGATAGCGAGGCATGGCGCCCAACACAAGAAGCTCTTCTGGCACATCGATCATCTGCTCCATGCGAGGCATGTCGCGCTGGAGAGGGTCTTGATACTCCACGACAATAAAGAATGCGGGACAGCGCGATTTCTCCACGGGAAAGGCCATGCCTTCGTGGACGGGTTCGGCAGCTCGGATTGTCGGTGCCCGGCCCATTTATTCTTCAGCGGGCCCGACGAGGCGGCAGGGCTTGAGCGATCGTTGGTCCGCAGGGGGTTTCACTATGCGGATAAAGATTCCTTTTGACCATGCTTAGACGGATCGTCAGAGAATTAAGGGCCCACGCCCCCTTCACGGTCTTCGGGGCGGTCACGGGCGTCGTCATCATGATGTTCTTTGAAAACCTGCCTTTCAAGGTGTCGTACAACACATTTTATGTCCTTCACCCCGTCCATGTCCTCTTGAGCGCCCTCGTCACGGCGTCTATCTATGAGCTTCATCAATGCGGACGCGTGAGCGATAAATGCCTGAAGGGCAGATGCAACTTTTGGATCTTGCTCGCCATCGGATATGTCGGTTCGGTCGGCATCGCCACGGTCAGCGATTCGCTCATCCCCTATCTGGGCGAGGCGTTGTTGCAGTTGCCGCGCAAAGCGGTCCATTTAGGGTTCATTGAAAAATGGTGGCTGGTGAACCCCCTCGCCGTTATCGGCGTGGTCCTGGCCTATTTTTATAGGCCGGCGACGAAATTTCCACACGCGGGACACGTCTTGTTAAGCACCTGGGCGTCTCTCTTTCACATCATCATGGCCATGGGCGGATCTCTAGACCTCATTTCCTATTTGATAGTCTTTGTGTTCATATTCCTCGCGGTATTGCTGCCGTGCTGCCTCAGTGATATCGTCTTTCCCATTTTGTTCGTAAAAAACCGGCCGTCGGAGGAAGGTGCGGGATAGCCGCGCGCGGGACAGGGGGACAAAAGGATGGACTTCGAACAGATCGATAAGGCGAGAAAACGATTGGGCCTGGGGGAGACCGCAAGCCTGGAGGAGATAAAAAAGGCTTACAGGGAACTGACGTTGACATATCACCCCGATAGATGCAAGGGGAAGAAGAAAAAGGAGTGCGAGGAGATCTTTAAAGAGATATCCCATGCCGGGGACATCCTTATGGCTTACTGCGCCCGTTATCAGTATTCTTTCAAAGAGAAGGAGGTGCGCAGGAACACGATGGACAGGGAGTATTATGAGCACCTGAAGAGATTTTATGACGGCTGGCTGGGGGACCTGGACCTGGAATGAACGTCTTCGACAGACATCATCGCAGATACGACGCCTGGTACGATAAGAACAGATGCGCTTATTTATCGGAGCTCAAGGCCGTCAGGAAGGTCCTGCCCAAGAGGGGGAGAGGGCTGGAGGTCGGGGTCGGGACGGGCCGGTTCGCGGCGCCGTTGGGGATCGGCTGCGGTATCGACCCTTCGAAGAACATGCGGGAGATGGCCCGGGAAAGGGGCGTGGACGCGCGGCCGGGGGTCGGCGAAGCCCTCCCGTTCCGAGATGCCGCCTTTGACTACGTGGTCCTCATCATCACATTGTGTTTTGTCCGGCGCCCGCAGAGGGTTTTAAGGGAATCCAGGAGGGTCTTAAAGAGGAACGGAGAGATCATCCTGGGCATAGTCGATAAGGGCAGTTTTTTGGGCAGGTCCTACCGGAAAAAGAAAAGCGCCTTTTACAGGCAGGCAAGATTTTTCAGCGTTCCTGAAGCGACGTGCCTGCTCAGCAAGGCGGGGTTTTCCGGATTTTCCTATTATCAGACTTTGTATGGATCGCCCGGCAGGATAAGGTCGGTCCAAAAGCCGCGAAAAGGTTTCGGCAGAGGCGGCTTTATCGTCATCCGAGGATATAAGAAATAAAGCGGGACGGTCAAGGTTTGATCCTGGAGGAAGAAGGTCCCGGGCACCTCATTCGATGCGGTCAACAGGTCTGTGCACTCTTTTGTTGACATGGGGTTGTCGAAAGTGGTAAAAATGTAGGGTTGCCCCAAACGCCTTGACGCCGATCTGGACCACCCCAGCACTCTCAATGCGTCACGGGCCCTGGGATCATTCGTGAAGGGTCCGGCGAAAAGGGCGGGCAAGGGCCGGGGCACGGATCAACGGTTGAGGAAGAAAGGAGGAACACACGATGGGAACAAAAGCAAGAGAATTAGCAGGTGCCGATCTGAAAAAGACAGTGACATTGTTGAACAAGGCGTTTGCCGATGAGTGGCTTGCCTATTATCAGTATTGGGTGGGCGCGAAGATAGCATGCGGTCCGATGCGCGGCGCGGTCGTGAGCGAGCTGGAACAACATGCGGGCGAAGAGCTCAAGCATGCCGGGATGCTGACGGAGAGGATCATCCAATTGGGCGCCACCCCCCTCTTGAAGCCGGAGGAGTGGTATAAGATGACCAACTGCGGTTATGACGCCCCGGAGAACCCCGGCGTCAAGGCCATCTTGAAGCAAAACATCAAGGGCGAACAATGCGCCATTGATGTCTATAAAAAACTGGCCGAAGCGGTGCAGGGCAAAGACCCCGTCACGTATCACCTGGCCCTCGAGATCATGAAGGACGAGCTCGAACACGAGGAGGACTTAGAGGCTTTGCTTGAAGACATGTCGCAAAAGGCATAGGTCTTCTTGGCCCAGGCGTTCCATAGAAGACAGGCCGTGTCGTCATGCCACGGCCTGTTTTTTATTTCCAGGCACCCCTTTTTTTGTTAAAATGATGGCGTTGAGCGCAAGGGATGAGAAGCAGGATAGGTAAAGAGACCAGGGGTCCAAGACATGCTTGATACAACGGTAAAAAGACACAGATTGAGGATCGTCATCCCCGCCTACCCGGCCTTTAACATCTATTCCCGTATCGCCAAGGGGACGACGGCGTTAGGGCCCGTATGCGTGGCCAGCGCCGTGAAGGAGATGGAGGGGTGGGATGTCGAGGTCATCGACGAAAATAACCTGCGCCGATACGGTCCCCGGGCCCCGTCCGGCGGGGCGGACCATGAGTTTTTGCAGCAACTCAGGGCCGCGGATGTCGTCGGACTTTACGGGGGCTTGACCAGCACCATACCCAGACTTTATCGGCTGGCCCAGTTCTATAGAGACAGGGGGGTCACGACCATCGCCGGAGGTCAGCATTTCGTCGATGAGAATATCGCCGAGGCATTGCATTCTCATGTCGACTATGTGGTGCTCGGGGAAGGCGAAGAGGCCATAAAGGAACTTCTGGCGGTTTTAGAGGGAAAGAAGGACAGGGGCGAGGTAAAAGGCATAGCGTATCTTGAAAAAGGGAAAGTCGTTCGTACCCCTGCCAGGGAGCCGATAACGGATTTCGACCGATTGCCATTGCCCGATTTCTCGTTGGTCCGTTACGCCAAGGTCAAACTTTATCCCGTTGAAAGGATAAGGGGATGCGGCATGGACTGTGAGTTCTGCACCGTCAAGGGCAGACCGAGAAGCGCCTCCCCGGAACGCCTCCTGGAGAGCATCAGTTTTCTTGTCGAGACGAAGGACGCACGCCATTTTTTTATTGTCGACGACCTTTTCGGACAGCAGCGGGAGGAGACGCTGCGGTTTTGTCGCATGCTCAGGGACTATCAGAAGAAGATAGGCAGGAGATTGGACTTAAGCGTCCAGATCAGGTGGGACAAGGCCAAAGACCGCGAGCTGCTCTCCAGCATGCGCCAGGCCGGCATAAGCACCGTTGCCATCGGATTTGAGTCGCCCATCAAGGAAGAGCTGGAGGCCATGCGTAAGCGCGTACGGCCGCAAGAGATGCTCGCCCTGACAAAGGAGTTCCATAAATCCGGGTTTTTGGTGCACGGGATGTTCATCTTCGGTTATCCCATGGCGGAGGGCGTGGTGTTCAGGATGCCCGTCAAAGAACGGATCAAGCACTATAGAAGATTCATCGCGAAAGCGCAGCTTGATACGGTCCAGATACTCTTGCCCGTGCCCCTTCCTGGGACGGAGCTGCGGCATAGACTCAAGAAGCAGAGCAGGGTCTATCCGGTCGGGGATGTCGGTTGGGAGTACTACGACGGCAACTTTCCGCTTTTTGAACCCGACCGGCCCATGACGACCGAAGAGATGCAGGGGGCCGTCAAGAAGATCATGGGCAGGTTCTATGAGTTCAAGTATATCTTTATGATCGTTTTGAACGTGTTCTCGTTCCCCGCGATGATCTTTTTCCTGCACAATATAGAATCCGGATGGCGAAGATGGTACAGGCCCTGGCGCAACTACCTGCTTCGCTTTGGGGGATGGCTGACCATGAAGGAGTGGCTCTCCAGATATAAGAAAGAGGGGTTCGGCGAAAAATTGCAAAAGGCAAAGAGGCATCTGGAAAAGGGCCGATGAGCGGCCCCGGCGCGATGGATGCAGGACGGAGCGCGGAAGAGCGGATGCAATAAGTAAAAGTAAAAACAGAGGGTGGGGCATGTCTGATTGGAAGATATTTGCCCTGGGATCGGCTCTTTTCGCGGGGATGACGGCCGTATTGGCAAAAGGCGGCGTTAAGAATGTCCCGTCTAATTTGGCGACGCTGATCAGGACATTCGTTATCATTATATTTTTGGGTCTCGTCATCGGTCTTCGCCGTGAATGGAAGAACCCGTTTTTGTTAGACAGGCATAGCTTGATATTCCTTGTCCTTTCCGGCATTACCGCAGGGCTCTCCTGGCTCTGCTATTTTCGCGCCCTGCAGTCCGGCCCCGTGTCCTTAGTGGCCCCGATCGATAAACTAAGCCTGGTCTTTGCGGTGGTCCTGGCGCTTTTATTTTTGGGCGAACGTTTATCCGTCCCTCAATGGCTGGGTATTTGTTTGATCGCGGCGGGGACCTTTATCGCTGTCCTGAAATAAGAAAGAACTTATTGATCTATGAAAGAAGATACAAAGACCCTTTTCATCAAAAGTTTCGGCTGCCAGATGAACGTCCGGGACACGGAGGCCGTCAGGGGGATCCTGCGGGCGCAGGGGTATGCCTGGACGGACGATCCCGGGGAGGCGGACGCCGTGCTCTTCAACACGTGCTCGGTGCGCCAGCACGCGGAGGACAAGGTCTGGAGCGAGATCGGCCGGGTGCGCCGGGCGAACGGCCGGCCCGTCATCGGCGTCATCGGGTGCATGGCGCAGAACTATAAGGGGGATATCTTCAGGCGCGCGCCGCAGGTGGACCTCGTCTGCGGGCCCAGCGAGATCGACACCATCGCGCTCTGCCTGGAAGAGGCGCTGCGCCGGACAGGGGGCGTCGTCGCGGTGAAGGAGAGGCGGCGCAGCGAGGCGATGTACCATACGGGTTTTCGCGAAGACAAGGACCATGCGTACGTCGTCATCTCCGAAGGGTGTGACAATCATTGTTCCTATTGCGTCGTGCCGTACGTGCGCGGCCGGCTGCGCCACCGGCCGGCGGCCGAGATCCTCAAGGAGGCCAGGGCGGCTGTCGCTTCGGGCATCACGGCCATCACGCTGCTGGGGCAGAATGTGAACAGCTACACGGCGGTCGTCGGTCGTCGGTCGCCTGTCGCCTGTCGCCGGACGCCGGTCGCCGCTCGCCTGTCGCCGGCCGGTGGACAAACACATTTTGTCGATTTGTTGCGGCGGGTCAGCGACGTCGAAGGGCTAAAAAGCGTCTCGTTTATCACGTGCCATCCCAAGGACACCCGGCCCGGCCTCTTCAAGCTGATGAGGGAGCGCGCCACGATAAAGAAATACCTGCACATGCCGTTTCAGGCGGGGTCGGACCGCATCTTGAAGGCCATGAAGCGCGGTTATACCGCCAAAAAGTACCTGGCCCTTGTAGACCGTTACCGCGCGCTCGTGTATAATGGGATATTGAGCACGGACGTGATCGTCGGTTTCCCGGGGGAGACCGAGGCGGACTTTGCGGCGACGCGGCGGCTCATGGAGCGCGTGCGGTTCGACACGGCGTATATCTTCAAGTACTCGCCCCGGCCGCACACGAAGGCCGCGTTCCTCGAGGATGACGTGGCGACGGCCGTCAAGAAGAGGCGCCACGCCGAGCTTTTGGAACTGCAGAAGAATATCTCCCGTGAAAAAAAAGAAGCAGGGAAAAGTACTTTTTAACACTTTGAGTGGCAAAGAGTCATGAGGAGTGTCCCTTTGATCCGAGGCAGAAGACGGGTTCTTGTTAGTTTAGTGTTGGCCGCAGTGTGCGGGGCCGGAAACCGCTGTGGCGCGGCCGAGGAGCCGCTGGCCAAGGCCGAGGTCTTCTATCTTCAGAAGTTCTACGTCCAGGCGATCGCGGCCTCCCAGGATGCGATCCAGGAGCACCTCCAGGACGTCGAGCTCGCCGCGCGCGCCAACTATCTGACCGGCGCCAGCTACGTCAACCTCTTCGACTTTTTGACCGCCAAGAAGAACTTTTTGACCGTCGTCGACCGGTACAAGAACACCGCGTATTATGAGGACGCCTACCTGGGCCTCGGGGACGTGGAGTTCCTGCAGGAGAACATCGAGGAGGCGCTTAAGGTCTACCGTGCGTTCCTGGGGGAAGACCCTTCGTCCAAGCGCCGCGCGACCCTGTACTTTCGTCTGGCCGAGGTCTATCTGAAAAAGGGCGACGTGGCCGCGGGCCGGCAGTATCTCAAGAAACTGCGCGAGGAGTTCCCGGGGTCGTTCGAGGCGCGCGACGCCGACCGGTTGAGCGCAGAGAAGGTCTGGTACACCGTCCAGGTCGGCGCCTTCACCGATTTCAAGAACGCCGAGAAGTTCATCGCAGGGCTCACGGCAAAGGGCTATGAGGTCTATTCGGTCCTGTGCATGCTCTCAGGCAAAAAGCTGTGCCGTGTCCGCATCGGGAAGTTCGCCGACCGCAAGGACGCCCAGTCCTTGCAGAAAAAGCTGACGCTGGAGGGGTATTATTCGAAGGTCTTTGCGCTTACCACGAGGCCATAACACGGGTCCTCTTGATGCAGGGGCGATCGCGCTTTTTTATCAGCGATTGCCCCTTTTATTTTTATGAAGACACGTCCTTGCGTCGTTTTTATCGTCGGGCCGACCGCGTCCGGCAAGAGCGCGGTGGCGCTTCACCTCGCCGGCCTGCTTGCCTGTGACCTTATCTCGGCCGATGCCATGCAGATCTATAAAGGCATGGATATCGTGACGGACAAGCCGGACAAGGCGACCCGGCGCCGGTACCCGTGTGCCTTGATCGATAGCGTGGCGCCGGCGCGGCCGTACAACGTCGCGGCGTTCTGCCGGGCCGCGCGCCGGGCGATCCGGCGGACGCTCACAAAGAGGCGTTTTCCGGTCGTGGTCGGCGGCACGGGGCTCTACATCCAGGGGTTGGTGGAGGGTATCTTCGAGGGGCCCGCGGCGCACGACCGGCTGCGGCGCCGCCTGGAAGAAGAATGCCGGAAAAAGGGGGCGGGTGTTCTTTTTAGCCGCCTGCAACGGGTCGATCCGCTGGCTGCAGACCGCATCGGCCCGCACAATGCGCGGCGTATCATCCGGGCGCTGGAGGTGTATGAGTTGACGGGGCAGCCGCTTTCAAAGCTTCAGAAGGACAAAAAGGGCCTGAAAGAGGAGTGCGGCGTCATCCTCTTCGGCCTGCGGCGCAAGAGGGAGGACCTTTATGCGCGCATCGACCGCCGGGTGGACGCGATGTTCGGGTGCGGCCTGGTCGACGAAGTGAAAAAGCTTTTGACGAAGAAGCTCGGCATGACGGCGTATTACTGCATCGGCATCCGCGAGGTGGAGGGATACCTTAAGGGGCACTACGGGCTCGATGAGGCCGTGCGTCTCATCAAGCGCAACACCCGCCACCTGGCCAAACGCCAGCTGACGTGGTTTGGCAAGGACAAGGACATCGTCTGGCTCGACGTGGCCTCGGACGCCGACCTCGCCGCCGCCGCCCGTGCGATCGCCCGGCGCGTAGCTGAGGTATAAGACTATGGAACGCGCGATACTGCTGACCGTCAAGCTGGATAAGGATAAGGCGACCTGGGACGTCATCGAGTGCCAGCGGGAGTTGAGGGAGCTGGCCGTCACCGCGGGCGCGGACGTCCTGGTCGAGGAGCTCTGTCATCGCGACATGCCCACGCCGGACCTATACGTCGGGGAGGGCAAGGCGAAGGAGCTCTCGGACATCGTCCGGGCGCATGAGGCGGACCTTATCATCTTCAACAACGACCTCTCCGGCACCCAGCACCGTAACCTCGAGAAGGCGCTCGAGGCCAAGGTCGTGGACCGCACGCAGCTGATCCTGGACATCTTCGCGCGCCACGCGTACAGCCGCGAGGGCAAGGCCCAGGTCGAGCTGGCCCAGCTGGAGTATCTCCTGCCGCGTCTGGCGGGAAAGGGCACGGAGCTTTCGCGGCTGGGGGGCGGCATCGGCACACGGGGGCCGGGCGAGCAGAAGCTCGAAGAGGACCGGCGCCGCATCCGCGACCGCGTGCGCCTGCTCCAAGAGGAGCTCAAGGACCTGGGTTACCGCCGTGACATGCGGCGCACGAAACGGCGGGAGGTCTCGGTGCCGATGGTCGCCCTCATCGGCTATACGAACGCCGGCAAGTCCACGCTTTTTAACGCGCTCACCGGCAGCGAGCAGACCGTCCGTCGCGGCCTCTTCACGACGCTTGACCCCTTGTCGCGCCAGATCTCCCTGCTCAACCGTCAGCGCGTCGTCCTCTCCGACACCGTCGGTTTTATCCGCGACTTGCCGCCTCACCTGATCGAGGCCTTCAAGGCGACGCTCGAGGAGGTCGTGGAGGCTGACCTCCTTCTTCACGTGATGGATGTCAGCAGCCCGCGCCGGCTGGAACACGCGGATGCCGTGGGCCAGGTCCTGGAGGTGCTGGGCGCCGACGGCAAGTGCACGATCCCGGTCTTGAACAAGATAGATCTGTTGGAGGATCCGAGGGTCCTGGAGCGGGTCCGGCGCGGCCTGCCGGAGAGCGTCGCGGTCTCGGCCCTTCAAAAGACCAACCTCGAGGCATTGCTGGAGAAGATGCACAAGGCCCTTGCCGGCTATTTTGAGGAGGTCTCCCTTGTCTTGCCCCATGCCAAGAGGAATCTCGTGGACGTCCTCTACCGGGAGGGCAAGGTGCTTGAGATCGCCTACCTCCCAGACGGCATCCACGTTCGGGCCGAGCTGCCGTATGTCGCGGCCCAGAAGTTCCGCAAACTCGCCCAAAAGTAAATCGCCTAATTTTTCTAATTAAATCACTTGACATAATTAGTTAGATATGTTAAGTTATCCTGGGAGGCGGGAGAGCCATGAAGCGACGGCAAAAAGGCCGCGCTGGGCGCGGCGAAGAAGGGATCCAGATCGCGGCGGACGATCCGGTATATGCCATCGGGATCGTGAGCAAGCTCTTAGGGGTCCCCGAGTGGACCCTGCGCGCGCTGGAAAAAGAAGGGCTCATCAACCCCCACAGGATCAATCGCAAGATACGCGTCTATTCCTTGAAACAGATGCGCAAGATAGAGTATATTTGTTATCTCATGGAAGAGAAACGGGTCAACATGAGCGGGGTCAAGGTCATTCTGGAGATGGAGGAGGAGTGAGCAGAGTGATTTTTTTTGCCTGATTCTTGGCAGACTCGTACGGTGAATGCTAAAAGTGCCGGGGAGAAATACGATGCAGACGGATAAGTTGACGGTAAGAGCCCAGGAGGCGTTGAACGAGGCGATCGAGCAGGCGCGACAGCGCGGGCATCAGGAGGTCGATTGTCCGCACCTGGCGTTGGCTCTTGTCCGCCAGCGGGACGGCCTCGTGCCCATGTGGCTCGAGCGCGTGAACGTCTCCGTCTACCCTTTGATACGCACCCTGGAAGGTGAGCTGGAACGGCTCTATCAGGTCCAGGGCGGCCGCGATGCCCATCTCTCCGCCGATCTCGACCGCGCGCTGGAAAGGGCAGAACGCCACCGCCAGATGCTCAAGGATACCTATATATCTGTCGAGCACCTCTTTTTGGGGCTCGTGGACGTCTATGGTGTCTTGAAGCAGGCCTTGAAGGAGGCGGGTGCAGGACCTGAACAGCTCTTGAACGGGCTCAAGGACATCCGGGGCGCGCAGACCGTTGGCGACCAGAACCCGGAAGACAAGCTTCAGCCGTTGGAGAAGTTCGGCCGCGACTTCACGGAATTGGCCAACCGGGGCAAGCTTGACCCTGTGATCGGCCGCGACGAAGAGATCCGGCGCATCATCCAGGTCCTCTCGCGCCGCACCAAGAACAACCCGGTCCTCATCGGCGACCCGGGCGTGGGAAAGACCGCGATCGTCGAGGGCCTGGCCCAGCGCATCGCAGCGGGCGACGTGCCCGAGGGGTTGAAGAAGAAGCGGCTCATCGCGTTGGACATCGGCGCCATGGTCGCGGGCTCCAAGTACCGCGGCGAATTCGAAGACCGCCTGAAGGCCGTCTTAAAAGAGATCCAGGCCCAGGAGGGCAGGATCATCCTTTTTATCGACGAGCTCCATACCATCGTGGGGGCCGGCGCGGCCGAGGGCGCGGTGGACGCCTCCAACATGCTCAAGCCCGCCCTGGCGCGCGGCGAGCTTCGCTGTGTCGGCGCCACGACCCTGGACGAATACCGCAAGCACATCGAGAAGGACAAGGCGCTGGAGCGGCGCTTCCAGCAGGTCTTTGTCGGCGAGCCGTCCGTCGAAGACACGGTCGCCATCCTGCGCGGCTTGAAGGAGCGCTACGAGGTGCACCACGGGGTCCGCATCAAGGACGCCGCCCTCATCGCCGCGGCCCGGTTGTCGCACCGCTATATCACCGAGCGATATCTCCCCGATAAGGCCATCGATCTGATCGATGAGGCGGCCTCGCGCCTGCGCATCGAGATCGACAGCCTGCCGCAGGAGCTCGATGAGGTCAACCGACGCGTCCTCCAGCTGGAGATCGAACGCCAGGCGCTCAAGAAAGAAAAGGACGCCGCCTCCCGGGAACGGCTGGACAAGCTTGAAGAGGAGCTCAAGGCGTTCAAGAAGAACAGCGACGAGCTGACCGGCCATTGGAAGAAGGAGAAGGCGGCGGTCACGCGCATCGGCGAGATCAAGACGCAGATCGAGGAGGCCAAGGCCGAGGAGAAACGCCAGGAGCGCCGGGGCGACCTGGACAAGGTGGCCCAGATCCGTTACGGCGTTTTGGCGGAGCTCTCGAAAAAGCTTGAGGCCGCCAATAAAGAGCTGGCGACCCTGCAGAAGACGAAGGCCATGCTCAAGGAGGAGGTCGAGGAGGAGGACGTCGTGCGCATCGTCGCCAAGTGGACGGGGATCCCCTTGTCGAAACTCATGGAGGCGGAGAGCGCCAAGCTCCTCCACATGGAGGAGCGGCTGCGCCAACGGGTCGTGGGCCAGGATGAGGCCCTGCGTCTCGTGGCGGACTGCATCCGCCGGGCCCGCACGGGCTTGAGCGACACGGACAGGCCGCTGGGTTCTTTTGTCTTTATCGGCCCGACGGGCGTGGGCAAGACAGAGCTGGCCAAGAGCCTGGCTTGGTTCCTCTTTGACGACGAGGGCGCCATGGTGCGTTGTGACATGTCCGAATACATGGAGAGGCACTCCGTGGCGCGGCTCATCGGCGCTCCCCCCGGCTATGTCGGATATGAAGAGGGGGGACAGCTGAGCGAGCGCGTGCGGCGCCGTCCGTACAGCGTGGTCCTCTTTGACGAGATAGAGAAGGCGCATCCGGACGTCTTCAACGTCCTGCTGCAGATCCTGGACGACGGCCGGCTGACCGACGGCCAGGGCCGGATCGTGAACTTCAAGAACACGATCGTGATCATGACCTCCAACATCGGGACCGAGCTGATCGGTTCCCGCAAGGACGCCGAGGCGCTGCGGCCCAGGATCCGCGAGGAGCTCAAGAAACACTTCCGGCCGGAGTTCTTGAACCGTCTCGACGAGGTCATCGTCTTCAACCCCCTGGAAGAGGAGGACCTGGTCCGCATCGTCGATATCCAGTTGGGGCTTTTGGAGCAGCGGCTCGCGGACAGGCATATCCGGCTCAAGGTCCCCCGGGAGGTGAAGGCGCACCTGGCCCGGGAGGGGTTTGACCCGGTCTACGGCGCCCGGCCGCTGAAGCGCACCCTTCAGCGCGAGCTGCAGGACCGGATCGCGCTGGGCCTGCTTAATGGCGAATTTCACGAGGGGGATACGATCAAGGCATGGCTTGAAAAGGGCGCCGTCACATTGAAAACGGAGGAGGGAGCGTGAAGACGACACTGGTATTCAGTCACATGGCCGAGAGCGAACCGGCGCGCGGGGTGTTCGAAGGCAAGGCATGCAAGATCGCCAAACACCTAAAGCGCTTCGGGGACGACCTCGTCACGCTACACGGCGCCCTGGATAAGAACCCGCACAAAGAGGAGTTTCACGCTTCCTTGACCCTATACCTGCCTACGACCACGGTGCACAGCCGCGAGCGCGGCGCTCAGTATGAGCGGGCCTTTAACGAGGCCTTTCTGGATTTGGCGCGCCAGCTGAGGAAGCATAAGGATAAGTTGACCCGGGAGAAGCGCCGGGTGACGCGGCACTCCTCAAAACCGTGAAGCTCCGCTATCTGTATGATGTGGGACGTTGGTAAAATCAAGGTTGACAAAAAGGAAAAAAGTGCTAACATTTTTAGCAGTCTAATGACAAGAGTGCTAACTTCGTAACAGGGTCAGAAGATATGCCCAGAATAGCGGATCAGGACAAGAGGAAGAAAGAGATCCTTCTGGCGGCGATCGAGCTGTATCTCAACCACGCCTTGCCGGTCTCTTCCGAGACCCTGCGCAAGATCAAGAAGCTCGACCTGAGCTCGGCGACCGTGCGCAACGTGCTCTCGGAGCTCGAAGAGGTGGGTTTTCTGACGCACCCGCACACCTCAGCCGGCCGCGTGCCCACGGACGACGGCTACCGCTATTATCTCAACGTCCTGATGAAAAAGAAGAAGCTGGAGAGGGCGGAGGTCAGCTTCATCAACAAGATCTTTGAGTTGAAGGTCCGCGAGCTCGACGACCTCCTCGAGGAGACGTCCCACATCCTCTCGGACTTCACGCATTACGCGAGCCTCGTCTGCCTTCAGGACGATGAGGACCAGCGCGTCGTCCTGGAGGGGCTGCGGCACCTTTTGGAGCATCCGGAGTTCCAGGACATGGAGCATGTGCGCCGGATCATCCGGGCGCTGGAGACCCGCGAGGTCTTCTTCGACCTCATCGACAGGAACTTTACGGAGAAGACGCACGTCTATATAGGCAAAGAGTGCCAGTACGCGCCCATGGAGTCCTGCGCGGTGATCGTGACGCGCTACGGCGACCCCCAGAAACGCAAGGGAAAATTGGCCGTCATCGGTCCCAGGCGCATGGCGTATGACCAGGTGATCCCGCTCCTGGATTATCTCGCCGAGGCCGTGACCGAACAGATCGAGAGGTTTTAGCCGTGATGAAAAGAACGCATCCTGATCGAGATGAAGGGTCCAAGCCCCCTGCGTCCGACCCGGTCGCTGAGCCGGAGGTCCTTAAGGAAGAAGGGGAACAGGGGGTTGCGAAAGAAGGGGCGCAGGGGGCCGTGACGCTCCCCCGCAAGGAGCTCGAGGCCCTCAAGGAAAAAGCCGCCAAGGCCGAGGAACACTGGGACAGGTTTTTGCGTCAACAGGCCGACTTCGACAATATACGCAAGCGCCTGGAGCGCGAACGTATCGATTTCCAGCGCTACGCCCACGAAGACATCATCGCCGACCTGCTGGGGATCCTCGACGACCTGGAACGTTCCGTGACAGCGGCGCAGGACAAGCAAGAGAACTTCGGCGCCTTCTTGAAGGGGATCGAGATGATCCTGGCGCACCTCTACGAGCTCTTGAAGAAGCGCGGGGTGACGCCGATCGAGGCGCAAGGCAGGCCTTTTGACCCCAACCAGCACGAGGCGCTCCTGCAGACCGAGACCGGGGAACACGAAGACGGCACGGTCTTAGAGGAGCTGCAAAAGGGATACCGGTTGCACGACCGGGTGCTGCGCACGGCAAAGGTCCGCGTGGCCAAAAAGATCGAGGACGTAAATCAGTGAGACAAACATGAGACAAACAGCCAGGCTCTTTGTCTCATTTTTGAACCGCGAATTTGAGACAATGAGCCTGGCTCATAGTCTCACATGGCTCATAGTCTCACATAGTCTCACTTTTGGAAAAGGGGGTATATCATGGCAAAGGTGATCGGGATCGATCTGGGGACTTCTAATTCGGCGGCGGCGCACATGGAAGGCGGCCGTCCGGTGATCATTCCCTCGGCGGAAGGCGCCGGGGTCGCTTCAGGCAAGGCCTTTCCTTCTTACGTGGCTTTCACGAAAGACGGTCAGCGCCTGGTCGGCGAACCGGCGAGGCGCCAGGCGGCCATCAATGCCGAAGGCACCATCCAGGCCGCAAAGAGGAAGATGGGCACGGACCATAAGTTCAAGGTGTTCGGCAAGGAATACACGCCTCAGCAGATATCCGCTTTTGTCCTGCAGAAGATCAAGGAGGATGCCGAGGCGTATTTGGGGGATAAGGTGGAGGAGGCGGTCATCACGTGCCCCGCTTATTTCGACGATAACCAGAGGACGGCGACCAAGGACGCAGGCGAGATCGCGGGCCTGAAGGTCTTAAGGATCATCAACGAGCCCACGGCCGCGTGCCTGGCGTATGGTCTGGAGAAGGCCGGCAAGGAGCTCAAGATCCTTGTCTTCGACTTCGGCGGCGGCACCTTGGACGTCACCATCATGGAGATGTGGAAGGAAGGCGGCTTCAAGGTCATGGCGACCAGCGGCGACACCCAGCTGGGCGGGACCGACATGGACAACGTGCTCATCGACCACATCGCCAAGGAGTTCAAGCGCGAGCACGGCATCGACTTAAGGAACGATAAGATGGCCATGCAGCGCCTGCGCGAAGCGGCGGAAAAGGCCAAGGTCGAGCTTTCCAGCACGTTGACCACGGACATCAACCTGCCCTTCATCACGGCGGACGCCGCAGGGCCCAAGCACCTGACCTTGTCCATCAACCGCGCCAAGCTCGAGGAGCTGGTGGGTCCGATCATCGAGAATTGCCGCGGGCCGTTGGAAAGGGCCTTGAAAGACGCCAAAGACGCTTTTGCCAAAGAGGGCGGTTCGTTCACGGACAAGAGCGTGGACAAGATCATCATGGTAGGCGGCCCGACGCGCATGCCCATCGTGCAGAAGTTCGTCGAGGACTACTTCGGCAAGAAGATCGAGCGCGGCGTCGACCCGATGGAGTGCGTGGCCTTGGGCGCCGCTATCCAGGCGGCCATCATCAAGGGCGACGTCAAGGACGTGCTGCTTCTTGACGTGACCCCCTTGTCGCTGGGTATCGAGACGCTCGGCGGCGTCTTCACGAAGCTGATCGACCGAAACACCACCATCCCGACGAAGAAGGGCCAGGTCTTCTCGACCGCGGCCGATAACCAGCCGGCCGTGACCGTGCGGGTCCTGCAGGGCGAGCGGCCGATGGCCAACGACAACACGCAGTTGGGGCTCTTTGAGCTCTCCGGCATCCCGCCGGCGCCGCGCGGCATGCCGCAGATCGAGGTCACCTTTGACATCGACGCCAACGGCATCGTCCACGTGAACGCCAAGGACAAGGCGACCGGCACGGAGCAGTCCATCCGCATCACGGCGCCCACGAAGCTCAATAAGGACGAGATCGACAAGATGGTCAGGGAGGCCGAGAAGTTCGCGGCCGAGGACGAGAAGCGCAAGGCGGAGGTCGAGGCCCGCAATCAGGCCGACACCCTGCTTTATTCGACCGAGCGCTCTCTCAAGGAGTACGGCGATAAGATCTCGGACGCGGAGAAGAAGGGCATCGAAGAGAAGGTCGCGGCCCTGCGCGAGGCGCTCAAGGGTAAGGACACGGACAGGGTCAAGAAGGCGAGCGAGGAGCTGACCCAGGCGTCGCACAAGCTCGCCGAGGCCATCTACAAGCAGGCGTCCGCCCAGCAGCAACAGGCGGGCGCGCAAGCCGGTCCGGGACCGGGGGCCGGGCCGGGACCGGGGGCCGGGCCGCAGCCCGAGGCCGAGCCCCAGAAAGACGATAAGGGTGAAGACATCATCGACGCTGAATATAAGGACGAGAGTAAGTGAGACAAAAGTGAGACAAAGGTCCGACCTTTGTCTCACTTTCGTCTCATGATGAGACTATGACGACGAGCCGCGATTACTACGAGATCCTGG
>CAZDLS010000031.1:0-12369 GCA_964506425.1 uncultured Planctomycetia bacterium
CCTGCGGGCCGACCGTCAGCCTGAGTTCACCCAGCTGGACATGGAGATGTCCTTTGTCACCGAAGACGACGTCTTTGACGTCAGCGAACGGTTGTGGGCCGCGGTCCTCAAGGCCGTGAAGGGCAAGAGCATCAAGACACCTTTTCCCAGGATGACGTATCAGGAGGCGATGCGCCGATACGGATGCGACAAGCCCGACACGCGGCCGGACAACAAGGACCCGGACGCGTTCGCCTTTGTCTGGGTCTTGGACTTCCCGCTCTTCAAGTACAACGAGGAGGCGAAGCGCTGGGACAGCGAGCACCATCCGTTCACCTCCGTGCACCCGGGGGACGGCAAGGCGATGGAGGCAGGCGAGCTGGCCAAGGTGCGCGCCCGTTCGTACGACCTGGTCCTGAACGGCAACGAGATCGGCAGCGGCTCGATCCGTATCCACGACCAGAAGATGCAGCACAGGATATTTGAGATCCTGCAGATCCCCGACGAGGAGATCGCGCAGCGGTTCGGTTTTTTGCTCGAGGCCTTTCGTTACGGCGCGCCGCCGCACGGCGGTATCGCCTTCGGGATCGACCGCATCCTGGCCATCCTTGCCGGGGTGCCGAGCATCCGGGACACCATCGCGTTCCCAAAGACCCAGAAGGCGGTCTGCCCGCTGACCGGCGCTCCGTCCGATGTATCGGAGAGGCAGCTCAAGGAGCTCTTTATCAGATGCGTCGCACAGCGGGGGCAGGCATGAAGAGGGTCATGGGGATAACGGTCGTACTGGCCGCCGCGCTGATAGGGGTCTCGGGATGCGGGACGCGCGTGAGGACCTATATCCTGGAGAAAGAGCGGGTGGACCAGGACCTCTCCGAGGGGAACGTTGGGTACCTCGCCGGCGCCGCGGACCCGGCTGAGCGGAGCCGCGAGCGCAAGCTCACGCGCCAGACGTACGTGGCCGAGGTGGAACTGCCGGTCCGGTCCCCCAGGGAGAAGCGGCTCATTGAAGAGGTCTCCATCGAGCCCGGGCAGGAGCTGATCCGCGAGCCGGAACCCGAACCCGGGCCGGGTAAGCCCGCGGCTGCGGCTTCGACCCCGCAGCCTTCCCGCGGGCCTGCTGTCACGACGTACACGGTCAGGAACAACGACACGCTCTCCAAGGTGTCGATGGAGGTCTACGGCACCCCGACGAGGTGGAAAGAGATCTACGAGGCGAACGCCGACCGGATCAAGGGCCCGGACCGCATCTACGCCGGGCAGGTCTTAAAGATACCCCAGAACAAGGAGTAAGGATGTTCCGGATCGTCAAGACCGGTTCCCACCATGAGATCCGCGAGTTCTTCGGGCTGCACGACGAGAACGCGCGCCTCCTGGAGAACGAATTCGATATAAAGATCGCGGCGCGGCCCGAGGGCCTCAAGGTGAGCGGTTCCAACAAGGGCCGCCTTGAAAAGGCGACGTACATCATCGAGAACTTCCTGCAGCTCATCCGGACGAAGCGTCCGTCCGACAGGCGGGAGATGGAGGCGTTGATCCGCTCGGTCCAGAGCCCGGGCAAAAAGGACAAGATGAGCTACGAGATGCGCGCGGGCCTGACGGATTTCGCCCGGCCGGGCCGCAAGGAGAAGGTCGCCTCGCCCAAGACCAGGGGGCAGACCGAGTATGTCGAGGCGATGAAACGCCATGACATCGTCTTCGGCATCGGACCGGCCGGAACGGGAAAGACGTACCTCGCCATGGCCATGGCCGTGGTCGCGCTCAACGCCGGACAGGTGCGCCGCATCATCCTGACGCGGCCGGCCCTGGAGGCCGGGGAGAGCCTGGGGTACCTTCCCGGGGCTGTCCACGAAAAGCTCTCGCCGTACCTGCGGCCCCTCTACGACGCCCTCTACGACATGATGGAGGTCGAGCGCATCGAGAAGTACCTGGAGATGGGGATCATCGAGGTGGCGCCTCTGGCCTACATGCGCGGCCGCACCCTCAACGACGCCTTCATCGTCCTCGACGAGGCGCAGAACTGCACCCCGGAGCAGCTCAAGATGTTCTTGACGCGGCTGGGGTTTGACTCCAAGGCCGTGATCACCGGCGACCTGACACAGAGCGACCTGCCCGGCGGCAAGCCGCTGGGCCTCATCCAGGCCACGGAGCTCTTGGCGCACATCGACGGCATCCGCATGATCTACCTGACCGGAGAGGATGTCGTGCGCCACGAGCTCGTCCAGCGGATCATCGAGGCTTATGCAAAGGGCTAACGTCTTTACCCTTAAAGAGGGGTTCATCTGGCTGGGGCTCATCGCGTTCTCGGGCCTTTATGCGGTGGTCAGCGGCATCCCTTTATTGGCCGTCGTCGTCTTCTTCGTCCTGGCGGGGTTCCTGCGCTACCGGGCCTTCGACGACGAGAAGCGCACGTATCCCTTCATCAACCTGGCGCTGTTGTATCTCTTGGGCGCCCTTTCCATCTTCATCGTCCAGCGCCACACCGAGCTCTCCGCGTACGTGATACCGGTCGCGGCCTTCGCCATGCTGGCGGCGCTCCTCTACCGGGACCTGGAGCTCGCCCTCATCTTTGCCGTGGGCCTGGCCCTGACGGCGGGCCTCGTCTTCAATAATCTGGTCTTGACGGGTGTCCTGTTGGCCGGCGGGGTGGCGGGGTCGCTCTTTGCCTGGAAGGTGCGCTGGCGCTCGCGCATCATCGCCGCGGGTTTCTTCACGGGGCTCATCCAGCTGGCGGCGGGCCTGGCCGTGGCATATGGCGGCAGACCCGATATCCTTTTGAAGTTCTGCGCGCTGCATCTCATCAACGGTTTTTTGTGCGCCTTCCTGGTCGCCAGCGCCCTGCCGCTCTTCGAATACCTTTTTAAGGTGGTGACGGACGTCAGCCTCTTGGAGCTCGCCGACTTCAACCATCCCCTTTTGAAGCGCCTGGTCCTGGAGGCGCCCGGCACCTACCACCACAGTCTCATGGTGGGCAACCTTTCGGAGATGGCCGCGGAGGCGGTAAGGGCCAATGCGCTTCTGGCCCGCGTGGGCGCCTACTACCACGACATCGGAAAGCTCAGCAAGCCCGAGTACTTCAGCGAGAACCAGGACCGCTACACCAGCAAGCACGATCAGTTGGCCGCGTCCATGAGCAAGCTCGTCATCATGGACCACGTCAAGAACGGCGTCGAGCTCGCGCGCAAGAACCACCTGAACCGCGAGATCGTCGACTTCATCACCCAGCACCACGGGACGAGCCTCGTCTATTATTTTTACCGCCGCGCTATCGAGGAGAAACAGATCAAAGAGGACGTGCAGGAGGAGGTCTTCCGCTATCCGGGCCCCAAGCCGCAGACGAAGGAGACCGCGATCGTCCTTTTGGCCGACTCCGTCGAGGCGGCGTGCCGCGCCCTGGAAGAGCCCACGGCCGAGCGCATCGCCGACATCGTCCACCGCATCATCAACAACAAGTTCATCGACGGCCAGCTGGACCACTGCGACCTGACGCTCCGGGACTTGGAGCGGATCGCGGCCACGTTCATCCATATCCTGGGCTCGTTTTACCACTCGCGGGTGGACTATCCTGAGCCGCCGACCAAGGACTCCGGTGCCGACCGCAAAGAGAAGTGACGAAGACGAAGTCGGCGTGCGTTTCCTCTCTCCCCAGAAGGTCCTGACCCGCCGGGACATCCTGCAGATATTGCGTTTCCTGAAGTCGGCGTGCCGCCTGCGTTTTTTTCGCCTGACGTGCGTCGTGGCGCCGGAGCGCGCGATGCGCCGGCTCAACCGCGTCTTCCACGGCCGGGACCGCGCGACAGACGTTTTGGCCTTTGACATGGGCCGTTGCCGCGCCCGGGGCCCGCGCGTCGCCGACATCGTGGTGGGCGTGGACCGCGCCCGGCGCGCGGCCCGGCGCCTCGGCGTGCCGGTAAAAGAGGAGCTGGTCCGTTATATCGTGCACGGCGTCCTGCACCTGACCGGCCATGACGACGTCTCCCGGCGCAAGCGCCGCCGGATGGAGCGGCGCCAGGAGGCGTTGGTGCGTTCCGTGATGCGGCGCCTGTCCGGGAAGAGGTGAGGACCCCCACGTGATCGTCTCCACGCCGGCCTTTGTCCTGAAGAGCTTCGACTTGCGCGAGACGAGCAAGATCGCCGTCTTTTATACACGCGACGACGGCAAGGTCAAGGGGATCTTGAAGGGCATCCGCAAGGACCCGCACAAGTTCGGTTCGCGCCTGGGGTGCGCCAGCCTGAACCATATCGTTTATTACAAGAGCCGTTCCTCCGAGATCCACCTCGTCGGCCAGTGCGATCTGATCGATGATTTTTTCACCCCGCGCCGTGACCTGCGGGAGACGGCGGTCGTGCACCTGGCGCTTGAGCTCGTCGATTGCCTGATGCCTCTGGAAGACCCTAACCGGCCGGTCTTCGATCTCCTCTTCGAGTTCTTGAACGTTCTGGACGCCGGCGCCGGGGAGCGCCTCGCCACGGTCTTTCAGATCAAGATGCTCGCCCTCTCCGGTTTTAAGCCTCACTTCGACGCCTGTTGCGTCTGCGATGCCCGGATCAGGACGGGATGCACCTTCAGCCACAAAAAGGGGGGCGTCCTGTGCAGCCGATGCGCTCCCCATGATCCGGGCGCCGAGGCCGTCTATCCGGGGACCATCTCGACGGTGCTGTATCTGGAGCGTCACGGCCTGCGTCCGGGGATGCGCCTGGGGATGCATGCGCGCGTGCGCCGGCAGCTGGGGGCGATGCTCGAGCGCTTCATGCGTTTTCACGTCGGAAGACGGCTTAAAAGCGAGCGCGTCCTTCAGCAGATTCTTGACCTTTCGCGGCCGGTATGTTAAGGTAAGTCAGGGTAAACGACAACGGAGTTTTGCATGCGCATCGTCATCGTGGGGCCCGGCGCCATCGGAGTGCTCTTGTACGCGCTTTTGCAGCGCACCAAAGAGGACGTCTGGCTCCTGGACAAGGACCCGGACCGCGCCAAGAGGCTGGCGAAGGCCGGGGTCCGCGTTGAAGGCTGTGCCAACCTGCGCCTTGCCGAGGTGCGGATCACGAGCGACCCGGCGACGCTGAAGGACGCGGACCTGTGGTTCGTGTGCGTCAAGTCCTATGATACGCGCACCGCGGTCAAGGGCTTTGCGCCTCACGTCAAGAGCGAGGCGTGCATCTGTTCTTTTCAGAACGGATTGGGTAATCTGGAGATATTGGAGGAACGCTTCGGCAGCGCCCGGGTCCTGGCGGGCGTCACGCAGATGGGCGCGACGCGCCTTGCGGAGAACGTCGTGCGTTTCTGCGGGGAGGGTGAGACCGTCTTCGGCCGGCTGGACCAGACGATGTCCGTGGTCCTGAAGGACCTGCGGCAGCTCTTCGTGCGCGCGCGGCTGCCCGTGCGCATCGCGCGGGACGTCAGGGCGGTCCTGTGGTCGAAGCTGGTGGTCAACGCCGGGATCAACGCGTTGACGGCGATCCTGCGCGTTTCGAACGGCGCCCTGCTCGAGCATGAAGGGTCGCGCCGCCTCATGAGAGAGGCGGTGCGCGAGGCCTTCAAGGTGGCCCGCCGCAAGCGCATCAAGCTCCTGTACGATGACCCGGTGGCCAAGGCCGAGTCGGTCTGCGAGGCGACGGCGGAGAACCGCTCGAGCATGCTCGCCGACGTCCTGAGCGGCCGCCGGACGGAGGCGGACGCCATCAACGGCGCGATCGTGCGCTACGGGGAGAACCTGAACGTCAAGATCCCCGTCAATGCCATGTTCCTGGATATTATAAAGACGATCGAATCGACCGGCAGACACCGGGTGGACGCAGCGTCCTGAACAACGGGGGAAGAGTATGGAGATACTGATAGGCGTATTGGTGGTCGGTCTGTTGGCGGCCGTGGGGCTGTCTTTAAAATTTTTGGGCGAGGGGTCGAAGGAACAGAGCAGGACCGATGACGCCAAGGCCAAGCGCATCGCAGACCTGGAGGCGGAGCTGGGGCGCAAGGACCAGGAGCTCAAGAAGTCCCTGGGCGAGATCCAGCGCATCGAGGACGCCTATTATCAGGCGAAGAACGACGTGGACGTCGCGAAGAAGGAGAGCTCCGAGCTCGCCGCGCGCCTGAAACAGGCGGAGAAGTCCAAGGACGACCAGGGGCAGGCCAAGGATGAGCTGAAACAGAAAAGCATGCTTCTGGAACAGGAGACCGTGGCGCGCCAGAAGCTGCAGGGCGAGGCCGGCTTGCGCGAGGCGGAGCTAGAAAAGGCCTCAAAGAAGGTCCAGGAGCTCGAGAAGAAGCTCGCCGAGGCAGAGGCGCAGCTCAAGGCGAAGGCGCAGATGTACGAGGGGCTCAAGGGCCAGTTTGATGAGATGGAGGCCGAGGTCCAGAAGGGGGCCGCAGCGCCTAAGTCCTCGAAGCCCGAAGAACCGACGAAGCCCGAAGAACCGACGAAGCCCGAAGAACCGAAAAAGGAACTCAGGCCCGCTCCCCCCATCGACCTGACCCCCCAGAAGCCGGACACGGCTAAAGGAGGTCCCGGCGTCGGTTTTATGAAAAGCGATCTCAAGCAGGACGTTCCCCGCGACACGGATTTCCTAAAGGCCAAACCGGCCCCCAAGCCGGCGGAACCCGCGGCCGATGTGCCGGAGGGGACCTTCAGGATCACCAACGTGAACAAGCCCGCGCCTGCGCCGGTCGCCGACGACAAAAAAGACAATACGCAGAAGAAGGACAAGGAGAAGCCCAAGTCCGACCGCGAGACCCTCATCCCCGGCTTCCAGCCGAAGGAGAAGCGCCTCCCCGAAGAGCCGTAATCCGTAACAAGCTCCGTTCCATGAAGAAGTCTTCCATCGATGAGATCAAGGCGAAGCTCAACCCCGCCCAGTGGGAGGCCGTCACCACGGTCGAGGGCCCCCTCTTGGTCGTCGCCGGCGCCGGCACGGGCAAGACCCGCGTCATCGAGTACCGGTGTCTCTACATGATGGCGCAGGGGATCGTGCCGCAGGAGATCCTCCTTTTGACCTTTACCCGCAGGGCGGCGCGCGAGATGCTCGGCCGCGCCTCCGGCCACGACCCGCGCTGCCGCCACATCGAAGGCGGGACCTTCCATTCGTTCGCCTACCGGATGATCCGCCGGTATAAAAAGGCCCTGGGCCTCTCTGAGGACGTCTCCTTCATCGACGAGGCGGATGCGGCCGATGCCCTGCACCTTTTGGCCGCGCGCGCCGGTTATCTTGAGGACAAGTCGCGCTTTCCGAAGAAGAACACGCTGCGCTCGGTCCTGAGCATGAGCGTCAACCGGCATCAGCCGGTCCGGGACGTCCTGGCGAAAGACTACCCGCACTTTCTGGGGCTCGCGCATGCCCTCGACGACCTGCGCCGGAAGTTCGCCGAGTACAAGATCGCCCGCAACCTGATCGACTACGACGACATGCTGATCTACCTCAAGTTCCTCCTTGAGAAGGAGGAGATCAACGCCCAGGTCGCCAAGAAGTTCCGCTACGTGATGGTGGACGAGTTCCAGGACACGAACCGCCTGCAGGGGGACATCGTGTATCTCTTGGCGCGGCACCACCAGAACTGCATGGTGGTGGGCGACGACACGCAGAGCATCTACAGCTTCCGCGGCGCCTATTACAAGAACATGTTCGCCTTCCCGAAGCGCTTCCCGGACACCCGCATCGTCAAGCTGGAGTATAACTACCGCAGCACCCAACCCATCCTCGACGTCGCCAACGCCGTGATCGAAGGGGAGAAGCGCAAATACGAAAAGGTCCTTTTCACCACCTGCCCCGGGGAGGAGGTGCCCACGCTCTCTTTCTTCAAGGACGCCTACGAGGAGTCCGAGGCGGTGACGGACAAGATCAAGGCGTACCGTGACGCCGGCGTGCCGCTGGCGGGGATCGGCGTCTTGTACCGTTCAAACTTCCTGTCCCTGCCGCTGCAGCTGGCGCTCTCCAAGCGCAACATCCCCTTCGCGGTCTTTGGGGGGATGAAGTTCATCGAGACGGCCCACGTCAAGGACGTGCTCGCGTTCCTGAAGTTCCATCTCAACAAGCGCGACGAGTTGTCGCTGGCGCGCCTCCTGATGCTCCTGGACGGCGTCGGGCCCAAGACGGCCGAGAGGCTGCGCGACGCGCTCGTGGCCGGCGCCACGGACGGCTTTGAGGCGGTGGAGGCGTCCTTGCGGGATACGGTGCGCTCCCCCGAATTAAAGCGGTCGCTGCGCCGGCTGATCGAGCTCCTGCACTCTCTGGAGAGGACGCCGGCCGTCGGGGAGAAGGTCCAAAGGGTCATCCATTATTACAAGCCCATCTTGCAGGAGAAGTTCGACGATCACCACCAGCGTGAAGAGGACCTCAAGGCCTTCAAGGAGATCGCGGGCTCTTATAACGCGCTTGATTCGTTCCTCGTCGACTTCGTGACCATCGAGCCGCCGGAGAGGAGCGCGATCGCCGGCCCGGCCCGCAAGGACGACGAGCGGCCGGTCACCCTGTCGACCATCCACTCGGCCAAGGGGCTGGAGTGGGAGGCCGTCTTCGTCATCGCCGCCGCGGACGGGGCCCTTCCCAGCGCCTACGCCCTGGACGACGAGGAGGCGCTGGAAGAGGAGCGCCGGCTCCTCTACGTGGCGGTCACGCGCGCCAAGCGCCACCTGCACCTGTCGATGCACAACGAGGGCCGCAACGGCGGCCTGTCGACCTTTCAGCGCCTCTCGCGCTTCGTGAGCGAGCCGCGGGTGATGGCAAAACTCGTGACGCAGACGGCCTGGTTCGAGGACGCGTACGCTGACAGCGGCGTCACCGCGTCCAGCCACACCGGCCGCCAGGGCCTGTACCGGCGGATGATGGACTACTTTGAGGGAGACGATGGCGAAGATCATCTTTGATATCGAGACGGTGGGCCACGACTTTGACGAGCTTGACCCGATGACGCAGGAGCATCTCCTGCGTTCTGCCAGGACCGAAGAAGAGGAGCAGAAGGAGCGCGACTCTTTGGCCTTTTATCCGGTGACGGCCCGCGTCGTGACCGTGGCGATGCTGGAGGAGGAGTCGGACAAGGCCTTTGTCTACTACGTGACCCCTGGCCGGCCGCCGGCAAAGACCACGCAGGGCCAGGCCGAGTATGTGGCGACCAGCGACGAAAAACAGCTCTTGGAGCTCTTCTGGCAGCGGATGGCCAAATACGAGCAGTTCATCACCTTCAACGGACGGGGTTTTGACTGCCCCTTCCTGTTGCTCCGCTCGGCGGTCAACAAGGTCAAGCCCACTAAGAACCTGATGCCTGACCGTTACCGCTCCCAGGCGCACATCGACCTGATGGAGAAGCTGACGTACCTGGGCGCCACGCGCCGGCGTTTCAGCCTCCACATGTGGTGCCAGGCCTTCGGCATCAAGAGCCCCAAGCAGGAGGGGGTGGGGGGCGCCGACATCAAAGATCTCTTCAGGCAAGGGCGTCACCTTGACATCGCCCGCTACTGCCTGGGTGATGTCACAGCGACCCGCGAGCTCTTCCGTGCCTGGAACGCTTACCTTAATCTACCCGGCTGATACCTCATCTGCTCGGTTGATACCTCGGGGATATTTGCCGGCTGAAACCCCAGGCCGCCTGCGCTATTTGTCTTGTCAGCGACTCGCATTTCTTGTATCATAAATAAGTTATGTCAAAAAGGGCGCCGCGCGCGCGGCGGATCACGGTAAGGTCTTTTTGCGCTTACGGCCGGGTCATCGAATACTCCCATCGGCGTCGCAAGGGCGTTAACCTCTTTCGCATCGTCCTGCGCCAGCCTCAGGCCGGCTGGCGCATCGCGTACCTCGTGGTGCGCGAGCGCTCGATCCGGCGTCTGGAGCAGCACCCGGAGAGTTTTGAGAGCTTTGAACCGGTCCGCGGCCGCAGCCTTCTGTTCGTATCGCGGCGCAAGGACCCCCGCGCCATCCGGTGCTTTCTTCTGGACCGGCCCGTGGTCCTGAATAAGGGTCTCTGGCACGGCATCGTCACCCTGGACCGCGAGTCCGACGTCAAGATCACGGAGAACAGCCGCGTGCGCTGCCGCTATTGGAAGACGGGCGTTGAACTGGGGGGCCGTCATGGATGAGGCAGTCCGCTATCAAGAGCATCTCAAGCGGTTCGAAGCCGAGTATGACGCGCGGTGCCGCAGGTGCGGGGCGTGCTGCGGGGTCTATGAAAACGACCCGTGCGCGAAGCTGGTCCTGGAGCCGGATGGCCGGTACCGCTGCAGCGATTACGCCGACCGTTTAGGCCTGCAGAAGACCGTCAACGGCAACCTGTTCATGTGCGTGCCGTTGCGCGGCATCCGCTTTGGGTCGTGGCCGGGCTCCTGGCGCTGCGGCTACAGGAGGCCTTGACCATGAAGAGCCTGACGGATTATCTGTGGTTCAACACGAAGACAGCCAGGGCCTACGTCAACATCACGGACGAGGTCGCGGCGCGTGTGGCCAAGAGCGGTATCCGGGAGGGCATGGTCCTCGTCTCGGCCATGCACATCACGGCCGGCGTCTATGTCAACGACGAGGAGGACGGGATCATCCACGACATCGACGAGTGGGTCGAGAAGCTGGCGCCCTTCCGCAGGGATTACCAGCACCACCGGACGGGCGAGACGAACGCCGACGCGCACTTAAAGAGCCTCCTCATCCACCATGAGGTCGTCGTGCCGGTCACCAAGGGCGCGCTCGACCTGGGCCCCTGGCAACAGATCTATTACGCCGAGTTCGACGGCCGGCGCCGCAAGCGCGTCATCATCAAGGTCATGGGAGAGTGATGTCCTCGCCGCACGCTTTTAATAAGGCCGCGCAGATATTGAAACGCGCGCAACGCATCGCGCTGTGCGTGCACATGTTCCCCGACGGCGACGCCCTGGGGTCCATGGCGGCCCTGGCGCTGGTCTGCCGCAAAATGGGCAAGTCCGTATCGCTTTTTTCGCCGGACGCCCCGCCGCAGCGCTACGCCTTCCTGCCGTTCTACGGCGCCATCCGCACCGCCGCACCGCGGCGCGCATCGTTTGACGCGGCCGTGGCGGTCGACTGCGCGTCGCACGCGCAGCTCGGTCCCCTGTATGAGGCCGTCTTTCGCAGGGCCAAGACGACGGTCGTCATCGACCACCACCGTTTCCGGCGCTCCTTTGCCGATACGGCGCTCATCGTGGAGGAGGCGGCGGCCGTGGGAGAGATCATTTATGACATGGTCCCCTGTCTGGGCATCGCGCTCGACCGCCGGATGGCCGAGGCATTGCTCGTCTCTATCATCGTGGAGACCGGGTCGTTCCGTCTGCCGTCCGTGAGCCGGAAGACCTTTATGATCTGCGCGGATTTGCTCGGCCGCGGCGTGGATTATTACAAGATGGTGGAGAGGAGTTACTGGCGCCGCACCGGGGCCGAGGCCCGGCTCATGGGCCTGTGTTTTTCGCGCATACAATTTTACAAGCACGGCAGAGTGGCCGTCTCCTACGTAACGGATAAGGACATGAAGCGTTTCGGCGGCACCCCGGATGACGTCGACCCGATCGCCGATCAGATACGCACCTTAAAAGACGTCAAGGTGGTGGCGCTCTTGCGCGACATGGACCGCAACCGATGGCGGGTCAGCCTGCGCTCAAAAGGCCGTATCAACGTCGGCCGCGTGGCCGAGGCCCTGGGCGGCGGCGGGCACGCCGACGTGGCCGGTTGCTACCTGAGGAAGTCCCCCCGGGACAAGCGGCTTTTGGTCCGTCATCTGTCGGCGCTCGTTTGAAAGGATAGGATGCCTTCCTACACCTTGAAGATCAAAGAGATCATCGAGCAGTGCCGCGATGTGCGGACGTTCCGTTTTGAGGTGGACGAGGGCGTCCCCTATAAGCCGGGGCAGTACCTGGTCCTGACGCTTGACATAAACGGCAAACAGACGGCCAAGGCCTTTTCCCTCTCCAGCTCTCCGACCGAGCCGGGCTTTGTCCAGTTCACCAAGAAGCTGACGGACAGCGTTTTTTCCAAGGCCCTGGCGCAGCTCAAGGCCGGGGACGCCTGCAAGGTCAGTTATCCCTTGGGCTCTTTCACCTTCGAGGGGGAACATCCGAAGATCGGGTTCCTGATCGGCGGGATCGGCATCACGCCCGTGCGCAGCATCTGCAAGAACGCCACCGACCGCGGTCTTGCCGTGGACATGGTGCTCCTGTATTCGAGCCGCACCCCTGAGGGCCTGATCTTCCGCCGTGACTTTGCCGAGATGACCCGCGTCAACAGGAACCTGAAGGTCGTCTATACCCTGACGCAGTGTAACGAGCCGGTCGAGGGCTGCCGCGCCGGCATTATCGATGAGGAGATGGTCGTGGCCGAGGTCCCCGACTTTGCCCAGCGCGTCTTTTACCTCTGCGGGCCGCCGGGCATGGTGGACGCCATGCGTTCGCTCCTGCTCAAGAAGCTGTCCCTGCC
>CAZDLS010000031.1:12469-16073 GCA_964506425.1 uncultured Planctomycetia bacterium
GGACCTGGCCGCGAAGATCGATGAGATCATCGCGACCGGGACGTGCCGGCACTACGAAGAGCTCAAAAGGGCCATCCCTCGGGGCGTCGTGGACATGCTGGCGGTCCCGGGCATCGGTCCCAAGACGGCAAAGCTGTTCTACGACAAATTGAACATCCGCAGCGTGGCCGCGTTGCAGCAGGCGGCGCGCCAAGGGAGGCTGGCGGGCCTGCCCGGCGTCCAGGAGAAGACCGTCGCCAACATCCTCAAAGGTATCGAGCTCCTTGAAAAAGGCCGGCAGCGCATGGATATTTTGACGGCGCAGCAGGTGGCGCAGGCCGTGGTGGACGGGCTCAAACATCTCAAGTCCGTCAAAGAGATCGAGCCGGCAGGCAGTTTGCGCCGCGGCCGGGAGACGGTCCGCGATATCGACATCCTCGCAGCCTCTCCCCGGCCCGCGCCGGTGATGGAGGCTTTTGTCGGCCTGCCTTTTGTCAAGCGCGTGCTGGCGCACGGCGCGACAAAGTCCGCTGTTTTGACGCAGGACGATACTCAGGTAGACCTGCGCGTGCTCGCTCCGGCCGCCTTCGGCGCGGCGCTCCTGTATTTCACGGGCTCGAAGGAACACAATATCAAGTTGCGCCAGTTGGCCATCAGAAAGAAGCTTCGCATCAGCGAGTACGGCATCTTTGATAAGAGGGACAGATGCTTGGCCTCACGGACCGAGAAGGAGATCTACGCGCGCCTCGGCATGGATTTTATCCCGCCGGAGATGCGGGAAGACAGGGGCGAGATCGAGGCCGGCCTCAGACATGCGCTGCCGCGCCTGGTGACGGCCAAGGACATCCGCGGGGATCTTCACGCGCATACCCGTTATTCGGACGGCAGCGCCACGCCCGAAGAGATGGCGCAGGCCGGCCGCCGGCTGGGCTATGAGTACCTGTGCCTGACCGACCACTCTGTCAGCCTCAAGGTGGCGCACGGGCTCGACAAGGAGCGCCTGAAGAAGAAGAGAGCGCATATCGACCGGCTGAACAGGAAGATGAGGGGGCTTCGTCTCCTCTTTGCCACGGAGGCCGAGATCGACGCGGACGGCCGCATCGATTATCCCGTCGAGGTCCTGAAGACGTTTGATGTGGTGGTGGGGGCGGTGCACAGCGGCTTCAAGCAGTCGAAGGCGCAGCTGACGCGGCGTATCGTGCGTGCCTGCCGCAACCCGAACGTGCATATCATCGCGCATCCGACGGGCCGCCAGTGGCCGGCGCGGCCGTCGTACGAGGTTGATTTTAAAGAGATCTTCAAGATAGCGCGCGAGACCAACACGGCCCTGGAGATCAACTGTCACCCCATGCGCATGGACTTGGGCGATATCCCCGCGCGGGCGGCCAAGGAGGCAGGCGTGCGTCTCGCCATCGGCACGGACGCGCACGATGTGACCCACCTGGATTACATGCGCTTCGGCGTGGGGCTGGCCCGGCGGGCGTGGCTTGAGAAGCAGGACCTCTTGAATACGTGCCCGCTGCAAAAACTGCTGAAGGCGATAAAAAAATGAAGAGATGGGTGCTTTGGGGTCTTTGTCTTTTGTTGGGGTGCGGCGGATGCAGCAAGCCGCCGAAAGAGGACTCGGCCTTTTTCATGGGGACGGTCGTCAAGGTCACGGCGTACGACGCGCGGGCCTTTGCGATCGTCTTCGAGGAGTTCCGCCGCCTGGACAAGGTCTTTAACCTTTTTGACGCCGAGAGCGAGCTGGCTGTGTTGAACCGCAAGGGAGAATTGGTCGTCTCCGAGGATCTCTTTCGCGTCCTGCAGATGTCGCGCGATTTCCATAAGGTCACTTCCGGTGCCTTTGACGTCTCTATCGCGCCGCTCTCGCTCCTCTGGAAGCAGGCGATCAAACAACAGGCCTTGCCCGCGCAGGAAGACATCGAGGCGGCCCGGCGCAGCGTGGGCATGGAGTATGTCTATCTGGACGATGCCACGCGCCGCGTGAAGCTGTTGAAGGACGGCGTGCAGCTGGATTTAGGCGCTATCGCCAAAGGCTACGCCATCGACCGCGCCATCGCGCGCCTCAAAGAATCCCGGATCACGTCCGTCCTCGTGAACGCCGGCGGCAACGTGTACGGGCTGGGAGATAACAAGGGCAGGCCCTGGCAGGTGGCGATCCGGGACCCGCGCCGGAAGGGCCGCGTCTTCGGAAAGATGGATCTGCACGACCAGGCGGTGGCGACGTCCGGTGATTATGAGCAGTTCTTCGAGGCCGGCGGCAGGCGTTACACCCACATCGTCGACCCGAAGACCGGTTATCCGGTCGAAGACGGCCCGGTGGCGGCGACGGTCGTCGCCGGCAGCGCCGCGACGGCGGACGCGCTGGCGACTTCGTGCCTGCTCCTCGATCCGGCGCGCTGCCGTGATCTCTTGGGCCGCTACCCGCAGGCAAGGGTCAAGCTGGTGGACGACCATGGGAGTGTCAGTACCTTGTAAGAGGCGGGCGGCATAAGAGGCGGGCGGTTTCGATGAAAAAACGTTCCCCGGTCCCAAGAACGAAGACACCCGGCGCGACGATGCGCTGCTGGGAGTTTTTCCGCTGCTCGCCGGAGAGACAAAAAGCGTGCCTGATGCGAGACGTCGGCGCGACGCCCTGCTGGGCACTGAACCTGGCCTGCTGCCAGATGCCGCAGGATGCGGCGCGGCCGATCAGCATCAAGAAGGTCATCTGCAAAAATTGTGCCTTTTATATATACGCTCATAAAAAGACGCGCTGAGGTCTTGTTGTTGTGCCTGGCGCTGCTGAGCGCCCCGGCGACGGCGCATGCCAAGAAGGCGTCCTCAAAGAAGGCGTCGAGCGGCGTGACGGCCCAAGGGGTGTATGCCGTTGATTACACCAACCGGCGCGTCCTCATGGACCGAAGCTCGCGCCGGAGGTTCATGCCGGCAAGCACGGTCAAGCTCCTGACGGCGCTGGTGGTCCTGGACAAAAGAGATCCGGGGGACAAGGTGTGCGTCTCAAAGAAGGCGACGAGCGTTGAGCCCACGCGGGCGGGATTGAAGGCCGGCGTCACCTATACGGTCGCCGATCTCCTGGAGGTGTTGGTGGCCACCTCGGCGAACGATGCGGGCGTGGCGCTCGCCGAAGAGGTCGCGGGCAGCGAGGCCGAGTTCGCGAAGTTGATGAACGGGAAGGCCGAGACGCTGGGGGCCGCGTCTTCGCATTTTACGAACGCGACGGGCTTGCCGGACGAAGAGATGAGGACGACGCCGTACGACTTTTCGGTCATCACGCGCGCGGCCTTCAGCCACCCTTTCATCCTCAATGCGATGAGGAAGAAGTACGTGACGATCCAGGGCAGCGACGGCCGCAAGATCCGGCGAGCGAACCACAACAAGTTCTTATGGTGGCTGGACGATCCCGAGGTCCTGTTAAAGACCGGCTATACCCGCGCGGCCCGGCACTGCTACGCGGGGATCGCCTATTTCAAGGACTACCGTGTCTCGTTCGTCCTGTTCAAGAGCCGCAAGCCGTGGGACGACATAGCCCATATCCTGGGCGTGCGGCTGAGGTCGTCCAAAAAATGAGACAAACAGCCAGGCTCTTTGTCTCAAATTTGAACCGCGAATTTGAGACAAA
>CAZDLS010000032.1:0-16054 GCA_964506425.1 uncultured Planctomycetia bacterium
TTTGTCTCAAATTCGCGGTTCAAATTTGAGACAAAGAGCCTGGCTGTTTGTCTCACTTTGTGAGGGCCCATGATCATCACGAAGCAGAAGGAGACGCGTAAGCTCCTGGAGATGCTCGAGGGGGCGCAGAGGGTGTTCCTTGTGGGGTGCGGGGATTGCGCGACCACGTGCAAGACGGGCGGCCAGGAGGAGGTGGCGGCCATGGCCGGCTTCCTCAAGGCGCACGGCAAGACCGTGACGGGCACGGCCGTGCCGGACGCTACCTGCGTGAGCGCGCAGACCAAGACAGCGCTGGCCGTGCACAAAAAGGCCCTGAAGGATTCGGATGCCGTCCTCGTCTTTGCCTGCGGATCAGGGGTGCAGTGCGTGAAAGAGGCGGACCGCGCCGGGCTCGACGTCTTGCCGGGGTGCGACAGCCTCTACGTGGCCTTGGTGGACGACAAAAAGAACTTTGAGCAGGTCTGCCGGACCTGCGGGGACTGCCTCTTGGACGTGACCGAGGCCATCTGCCCGGTCACCCGCTGCGCCAAGGGCCTGCTGAACGGGCCCTGCGGCGGCCAGGATGAGGGTAAGTGCGAGGTGGATCCGGAGCGGGAGTGCGTGTGGATCACGATCTATGACCGCCTCAAGGAGAAGGGGCGGCTCGACCGGTTGAAGGTGCGGCGGCCGCCCAAGGACCACTCGGCCGTCAGGAAACAGGTCAGCCGTGCCGGGGAGCTGGGGGCCCTGAACAGGGAGAAAAGTGCTTGGCCGCCTGCGGGTTCCACCCTCCGGCGGCACAAGCTGGATGGCAAAAAGGCTGACTGAAAACAGGGGGCCTTTTTGCCGCGCTAAAGTGGTTGAGCGGCAAGCGGTTGACTCTTTTGGGCGGTTGTGATAAGTTATATAGCTACGCGAGGCCCTCATGGGAGACCTACAATACAGCGAAAAGGTGATGCGGCATTTCATGGATCCCCACAACGTGGGGGAGATCCCCGATGCCGACGGCATAGGCAATGTGGGAAATCCCGTGTGTGGTGACATTATGAGGCTATACATCAAGGTAAAGGACGGCCTCATCGTCGACGCGCGCTTTAAGACATTTGGATGCGGGGCGGCCATCGCGACCAGCAGCATGGTGACGGACCTGGTCAAGGGCAAGAGCATCGACGAGGCCCTGCAGATCTCCAACAAGGCGGTGGCGGAGGCGCTGGGCGGGCTGCCGAAGATCAAGATGCACTGTTCGGTCCTGGCCGAAGAGGCGCTGCGCTCGGCGATCGAAGACTACCATAAGAGACACCCGAAGGCCTAAGGCATCATGGACGTGCAGGACAAAAAAAGACAGTTACGGACAGCTCTTTTGGAAAAACTCAAAAGACATAAGGAGGATGAAAGAAGAAGGAAGAGTTCATACATCGCACGCAAGCTGTTTTTCTTGAAAGAATACGTGCAAGCAAAGACGGTGCTGTTTTATCTTTCGTTCGACGGAGAAGTCGATACAGCGGGTATGATCACTACGTCACTCAAGCAAGGCAAGCGGGTGGCCGTGCCGGCGATACAAGCAGACCGGCGCGCCCTCATCCCGTCACTGTTGAAGGACATCGAGACGGAGACGGCGCGCGGGCCGCACGGGACGCGCCACCCCAAGGACGCATATATTCGACCCATCGAATCGCGGGAGCTGGACCTGGTCGTCGTGCCGGGGCTGGCGTTTGACGAGGCGGGCAACCGCCTGGGCCGCGGGATGGGATACTACGACCGTTTCCTGAGCCGCTTGCCCGAGCGTGTCCCGACGATCGGCCTGGCCTTTGATTTTCAGATCGTCCGGCACTTCCCGCCCCTGGAACCCCACGACTGTTGCGTCACGAAGGTCCTCTTTGCTTGACGGCGCCGCCGCGTCTTGACCTTTGAGCGGCGTCCATCCGAAGAGAAAGGGGTCATCCCATGTCCGAATCACATGTCTATCTGTTCAGCGGCCTCGCGTTCGCGTTGGGGCTGGGGCTGACGCTTCTCGTTTTTTTCTTGAGGCGGTCCATGAGCGCCCAGAAGGTCAAGGCCGCCGCCCAGGAGGCCAAGGCCCTGATCGATGACGCCCGGCGCAGCGCCGAGGCGATACGCAAGGAGGCGGAGCTCAACGCCAAGGACCAGCTTCTCAAGATGCGCCATGACTTCGAGAAGCAGACGCAGGAGCGGCGCGACGAGATCACGAACCTCGAGAAGCGCATGGCCCAGCGCGAGTCCAACCTCGACAGGCGCCTGGACCTCCTCGAAAAGAAGGAGCGCGAGCTTGACGACAAGCACAGGAATCTGGGCAAGCTCGAAGAGAGCCTCAAGGGCAAGAACGACGAGCTCGATCGCCTGCTGGCCCAGGAGAAGGAACAGCTGCATCGCATCTCCAACATGTCGCCCGATGAGGCGAAGGTGATGCTCCTGGCCCGCCTCGACGGGGAGCTCAACCGCGAGAAGGCCGTCCTGATCAAACAGGCGGAGGATGAGGCCCGGGAGGTGAGCGAGAAGAAGGCGCAGGAGTTCATCGCCTACGCGATCCAGCGCTGCGCCGTGGAGCACGCCGTGGAGTCGACGGTGAGCGTCGTGAGCCTGCCCGGCGACGAGATGAAGGGGCGCATCATCGGCCGCGAGGGCCGTAATATCCGCGCCTTCGAGATGGCGACCGGCGTCGACGTCATCATCGACGACACGCCGGAGGCCGTGATGCTGTCGGGTTTTGACCCGGTGCGCCGCGAGATCGCGCGCATCGGCCTCGAGCGCCTCATGGCGGACGGCCGCATCCATCCCGGCCGCATCGAAGAGGTCGTCGAGAAGGTCAAGAAGGAGATGGAGGTCAAGATCAAGGAAGAGGGCGAACGCGTCCTCTTTGACATCAACGTGCACAACGTCCACCCGGAGCTCGTCAAGATGATCGGACGGCTGCGCTACCGCACGAGCTTCGGGCAGAACGCGCTGCAGCACTCCAAGGAGGTGGCGCTCCTGATGGGCGCCATGGCCGACGAGATGAAGCTGGACTCCAAGCTCGCCCGCCGCGTCGGGATCCTGCACGATATCGGCAAGGCCCTGGACCAGCAGATCGAGGGCACGCACGCCAAGCTCGGCGCCGAGATCGCCCGCAAGTTCGGGGAGGGCGACACGGTCATCAAGGCCATCGAGGCGCACCACGAGGAGGTCGAGAAGACGACCTTCTACGGCGTCCTGGCGGCGGCCGCGGACGCCATCAGCGCGGCGCGGCCGGGGGCGCGGCGCGAGACCCTGGAGACCTACGTCAAACGCCTGGAGAAATTGGAGTCCATCGCGAACGTCTTCAAGGGCGTGGACCGCGCCTTCGCCATCCAGGCGGGCCGCGAGATCCGCGTGATCGTGCAGCCCGAGCGCATCAGCGACGGCGATACCATCGTCATGGCGCGCGACATCCGCAAGAAGATCGAGGAAGGCATGGAGTACCCCGGCCAGATCAAGGTCACGGTCATCCGGGAGACCCGCGCCATCGAATACGCCAAATAAGCGGGACACAAGATGAAGATACTGTTTATCGGGGATGTGGTGGGCTCGCCCGGACGCGCGGCGGTGAAGGCGCTCGTGCCGAAGGTGAAGCAGGCGCATGATGTCGACTTCGTCATCGTCAACGCCGAGAACTCGGCGGGCGGGTCGGGCATCACCCCGCGCACGGCGCGGGACCTGTTCCAGTCGGGTTGCGACGTGCTGACGTCCGGTGACCACGTGTGGCGCCGGCCGGAGGTGGTGGACCTGCTCAACAGCAACCCCGCCATCCTGCGGCCCGCGAACTTTCCGGCGGCGACGCCCGGCCGCGGCAGCGGCGTGTACAGGTCGGCGGCGGGGCCCAGCGTGGGCGTGGTGTGCCTGCTGGGCCGCGTCTTCGTGGACGCGATGGTCGCCTCGCCGTTCCGCAGCGCCTTAGAGGAGATCGAGGCCCTGAGGAAGGAGACGCCCATCATCATCGTCGACATGCACGCCGAGGCGACGAGCGAAAAGGTGGCGATGGGGTGGTTCCTCGACGGGCAGGTGACGGCGGTGCTGGGGACGCACACGCACATCCCGACGGCCGACGAGCGCGTGCTGCCCAAGGGGACGGCCTATATCACCGACGTGGGAATGACGGGGCCCTATGATTCCGTGATCGGCCGCAGCAAGGAAAAGATCATCGAACGATTCCTGACGGGGATGCCGACGCGCTTTGAGCTGGGCAAGAAGGACGTGGCGCTGTGCGGCGCCGTCGTCGAGGTGGAGGAGGCGTCGGGGCGCGCCCTTTCGATCCAGAGGGTGCGCGCGCCGATGCCGGAAGCCGCGGAAGATGCCCAAGATCCTGACGGTTAGTCAACTCACCCGCGACATCAAAGAGGTCATCGAGAACGTCTTCGAGGCGGTCTGGGTCGAGGGGGAGATTTCGAACCTTTCCCGGCCCGCATCGGGCCACCTTTATTTTTCCTTAAAAGACGAGGCCGCGACGGTGCGCTGCGTGATGTTCCGCAGCGCCGCCGTGCGCCTGAAGTTCGAGCCCAAGGACGGGACCAAGGCCCTGGTGAGCGGCCGCATCAGCGTGTACGAGCGCGGCGGGCAGTATCAGGTCTACGTCCAGACGATCGAGCCGCGCGGGCAGGGCGCCCTGCAGCTGGCCTTTGAGCAGCTCAAGAAGAAGCTCGTTGCGGAGGGGCTCTTTGACGAGGGCCGCAAGAAGGATCTGCCGTTTTTGCCGCAGGCCATCGGCATCGTGACGTCGGCGACAGGCGCCGTCATCCGCGACATGCTGCACGTCCTCGGCCGCCGGTTCCCGGGCTTCCACGTGGTCCTCAATCCCGTGCGCGTGCAGGGCGAGGGCGCGGCCGAGGAGATCGCCGCCGCGGTCGCCGAATTCAACCGCCTCGATAACGTGGACGTCATCATCGTGGCGCGCGGGGGCGGCAGCCTCGAGGACCTGTGGGCGTTCAACGAGGAGGCGGTGGCGCGGGCCATCGCGGCGTCGGCGCTGCCCGTCATCTCGGCGGTCGGCCACGAGACGGATTACACGATCGCGGACTTCGTCGCGGACAGGCGGGCGCCGACGCCGTCTGCCGCAGCCGAGATCGTGATGCCCGCCCGCGCCGAGCTCGTGGTCCGCATCCAGACGAACCTGCGGCACCTGCGCCAGGCCCTGGCCGACGCGGTGCCCCAATATGCCCAGCGCGTCGACGATCTGATGGAAGGCTTGACCCGCGGCCTGGAGGGCCTCCTCGGCACCGAGCAGGTCCGTGCCCAGGGCCTGGCGCAGGAGCTGGCCCGCGCCATGGAGACGCGGCTGCGCAGCGACAAGGCCCTGCTCGACGGCCTGGCCCAAGAGCTGCCGCGCATCATCACCAGCCGGCTGCACACCGAGAGGGTCCGCCTCGACGGCCTGCTCAGCGGCTTGGAAGCGCTGAGCCCCCTCGCCGTGCTCAAGCGCGGCTACAGCCTGACGACCGCCGCTGACGGTAAGGTCGTCCTGCGCGGCCGGGACGTCAAGCCGGGCGACCGTTTGACCACGCGTCTCGCCGAAGGCCGCCTGACGAGCGAAGTCCTTGAAGTGCGCGAATAGATAGAGGTATACTGACACAAGCGGCACAGAAAGGTCCGGCCTTTCTATGCCACGAACTTGGCAGTAACAGACCAGGTCTTTTACTGCCACAATGTGGCAGCAACAGACTAGGTCTGTTTTTGCCACAAGCGAGGACCCCATGAGCTTCGAAGAGAACCTGAAGAAGCTGGAGAAGGTCGTTGACGAGCTGCACGGCGAGAAGATCAGCCTCGATAAGGCGATCGCCAAGTTCGAGGAGGGCGTCAAGCTCGCGGACACGTGTCTCAAGGCGCTGGACGGCATGCGTCAGCGTGTCGAGACGATCACCAGGACCAAAGACGGAAAGCTCGCGATCAAGGCCGCCCGGGCAGGCGCCGGAGGCGCCGGAGACCCCGAAGACGCCTCCGACGCCGAAGAAGAGGACGACGAGGAAGAGGACGACGAGGCCGATACCTGATGGCGCTTGAGACCATTCGTTGCCCCGCAGACCTGAAGAAGATCGAGGTCGACAAGTTGCCGGCCCTCGCCCGGGAAGTCCGTCAGCGCATCATCGAGGTCGTGTCGCGCACGGGCGGGCACCTGGCATCGAGCCTCGGCGCCGTCGAGCTCATCGTCGCGCTCCACTACTGCCTGGATTCCCCGCACGACGCCATCGTCTACGACGTCGGCCACCAGGCCTACGCCCACAAGATCCTCACCGGCCGCAACGAACGCTTCCAGACCCTGCGCCAGAAGGGCGGCATCAGCGGTTTCCCTTCCCGAACGGAGTCACCCCACGACCCCTTCTCGACGGGCCACAGCGCCACCGCCGTCTCGCTCGCGCTCGGCAAGGCCCTGGCCCGCCGCCTCAACAAGACGGACGAGAAGGTCGTCGCCGTCATCGGCGACGGGTCGCTGACGGGCGGCATGTGCTTCGAGGCCCTCAACCACGCCGGCCACGTCGGCGCCGACTTGCTCGTCGTCCTGAACTCCAACGACATGGCCATCGCGCCCAGCGTGGGCGCCTTGAGCACCTATCTTAACAAGATCATCTCCAAGCCCATCTACAACCGTTTCAAAAAGGCGCGCGACCAGTTTCTCGAGCAGCGCATCCCGCGCATCGGGCCGCGGCTGATGAAGCTTGTCGATCGCTTCGAGGAGATGCTCAAGGGGTTGATCGTCCCCGGCATCTTCTTCGAGGAGATGGGGTTCCAGTACTTCGGCCCCCTCGACGGCCACGACGTCCCTCTCTTGGTGCGCACGCTCCAGAACATCCTCTCTTTCAGCGGGCCGCGGCTCCTGCACGTCGTGACCAAAAAGGGCAAGGGCTTCGTCCCCGCCGAGGATCAGCCCGTCAAGTTCCACGGCACGGCGTGTTTTGACATCGCCAGCGGCGAGGCGGTCGCGGCCGGTCAGAAAGGCGCCAGCTTCACGGACGTCTTCGGCTGCGGCCTCGTCGGGCTCGCCGAGAAAGACAAGCGCATCGTCGCCATCACGGCCGCCATGCCCGAGGGCACGGGCCTGGACCGCTTCCAGAAGGCGTATCCCGGCCGCTTCTTCGACGTCGGCATCGCCGAGGAGCATGCCGTGGGCATGGCCGCGGGACTGGCCCACACGGGTCTCAAGCCCTTCGTCGCGATCTACTCGACCTTTTTGCAGCGCGCGTACGACCAGGTCATCGAGGAGCTCTGCCTGCAGAACCTGGGCGTGGTCCTGTGCCTGGACCGCGCCGGGGTCGTCGGGGAGGACGGCCCGACCCACCACGGCGTCTTTGACCTCGCGTATCTGCGCACCATGCCCAACATCACGGTCCTGGCCCCGGCCGACAAAGAGGACCTTGAGGCGATGCTGCTTTTTGCCGCGTCGTGGGAGGGTCCGATCGCTATCCGCTATCCGCGCGACACGGCGCCCTTGCGGCCGTCGACCATCCCTTTTTCACAGATCCGCTGCGGCAAGGCGGAGATCTGGCAGAAGGGCGCGGACGTGGCGATCGTCGCCTTGGGCAGCATGGTCTATCCGGCCTTTGAGGCCGCACAGGTCCTTTTGCCCGAGAAGATCTACGCGACCGTCGTCAACGCGCGCTTCGCCAAGCCGCTGGACGAGACGCTGATCAAAGAGTTGTATCAGCAATGCGCTGCGCTGGTCATCGTCGAGGAGGGCGTCCTGCGGGGCGGTTTCGGCAGCGCGGTCTTAGAGACGCTCTCCGCCGCCGGGCTCCTGGCCAAGAACCCCAAGCCCGTGCGCTGTCTGGGGCTGCCCAACGAGTTCATCGCCTTTGACAAGCGCCGGGCACTCCTGGACCGCTACGGCCTCAACGCGTTGTCGGTGGCCGACACTGTCAAACACGCCCTCAACAGGACGTAACGATGGCCAAGGTCCGCATCCATAAGGAACGCTGCAAGGGCTGCGGGTACTGCATCAGCGTCTGCCCGAAGAAGAATTTGAAGACGGGCGCGACGATGAACGCCAAGGGGATCTTCGCCGCCGTCGTCCTCGACGAGAACAACTGCATCGGCTGCGGGATGTGTTATATCATGTGCCCCGACGCCTGCATCGAGATCGAGAATGAGTGAGTCCGTCAGTTACGAGCGAGGCCGCCGCCCATGAGTCCATCCATCACCGTATTGATGTCCGGCAATGACGCGATCGGCGAAGGCGCGATCCGCGCGGGCCTCACGTTTTACGCCGGCTATCCGATCACGCCGCAGAACGAGCTGACCGCGTACATGGCCCAGCACCTGCCCTTGCGCGGCGGCGTCTTTCTGCAGTCGGAGTCCGAGCTCGCGGCGATCAGCATGGTCTACGGCGCCTCGGCCGCCGGCGCGCGGGCGATGACGACCTCCTCCTCGCCGGGCATCAGCCTCAAGCAGGAAGGGCTCTCCTATATCGCCGGGGCGCGGACGCCCGTCGTCGTCGCCAACGTCATGCGCGCGGGTCCGGGCCTGGGCAACATCTGGCCTGCGCAGTCGGATTACTTTCAGGCGACCAAGGGCGGCGGCCACGGCGACTACCGCATGATCGTCCTGGCGCCTTCGACGGTGCAGGAGTCTTTGGACCTGACGCGGGAGGCCTTCGGTCTGGCCGACCGTTACCGCATCGCCGTGATGATCCTCTCCGACGGCATGCTCGGCCAGATGATGGAAGGCGTCACCATGCCGGCCGAAGAAGAGCCGCCGGCGCCCGCCGCACGGCCCTGGGCCCTGACCGGCGCCGCGGGCCGCGAAAAGAACATCGTGCGCTCCCTTTTCATGGACCGCGACGGCGTGGAGAAGAACAACCTCCTGTTGCAGCGCACGTACCGCCGGATCGCGAACAACGAGACGCGGATCGAGGCCACCCACATGGCCGACGCCCGCTGCGCCATCGTCGCTTACGGCACCATGGCACGCATCGCCCGCGCCGTGGTCGACGCGATGCGCCGGCGCGGGGTCAGGGTCGGGCTCCTGCGGCCCGTCACGCTGTGGCCTTTTCCGGCGAAGGAGATCGCGCGCTTCTCGCGCAAGACGAAGCGCCTGCTTGTCGTCGAGATGTCCTACGGCCAGATGGTCGAGGACGTTCAGCTTGCCGCCGACAAGAAGGCCATCGTGCGTTTTTACGGCCGCGGCGGCGGCGGTATCCCGACGGCCAGGCAGATCGAGCGGGAGCTCGTCAAGCTCCTCGCCCGCACAAAATGAGACAAACAGCCAGGCTCTTTGTCTCAAATTTGCGGTTCAAAAATGAGACAATGAGTCAGGCTGTTTGTCTCAAGTTTCAGAACGGGAACGCTGGCCATGTCCAGATCCTATAAGCGTCCTGCATCGCTCGTCGACCGGCCGACGCACTACTGCCCCGGCTGCGGCCACGGCATCCTGCACCGCCTGGTCGCGGAGGTCATCGACGAGCTGGGTATCCGCGAGAAGGTGATCAGCGTCGCGCCGGTCGGCTGCGCGGTCGTGGCCTATGACTATTGGGATTTTGACAGTATCGAGGCCGCGCACGGCCGGGCGCTGGCCGTCGCTACCGGCATCAAGCGCGTGCGGCCCGGCAATGTCGTCTTCACGTATCAGGGCGACGGCGACCTTGCCGCCATCGGGACCGCGGAGACGGTCCACGCCGCCAACCGCGGGGAGGACCTGACCGTCCTCTTCGTGAACAACGCGGTCTACGGCATGACGGGCGGCCAGATGGCGCCCACGACCATCCTGGACCAGAAGACCGCGACCACGCCGCGCGGCCGCACCATCCGGGACGAGGGTTATCCGCTCAAGATATTGGAGATGCTCGCGCTCCTCGAGGGCGTCGCCCTTGCCGAGCGCACTACGCTCTTGGACCCGAAAGAGGTCTTGAACACCCGACGCGCCATCAAAGAGGCCTTTGAGAATCAGATGGCCCGCAAGGGTTTTTCCATCGTCGAGATCCTCTCGATGTGCCCGACGTATGCGGGCAAGAGTCCCCAGGACGCGATGCGCTGGGTGAGCGAGAGCCTGTCCAAGACGTTCCCGCCGGGGAGACTCAAATGAGGGAAAGGATCATCTGCGCGGGTTCCGGCGGGCAGGGCGTGATGGCCATGGGCAAGGTCCTGGCCATCGCCGCCTTGCGCGAGGGCCGGCATGTCACCTGGCTGCCGTCGTACGGCGCCGAGGTGCGGGGCGGCACGGCCCACTGCATGGTGGTCCTCTCCGACGAGCCTGTCGATTCCCCGTGCATCGAGAAGGCCGACACGCTCATCATCATGAACGCCCCGTCGCTGAAAAAATTCAAGAACGCGATCCGCAGCAAGGGCCTGCTGCTCGTCAATGCGACCCTGGCCGACTGCAAGGCCACCTCGCGCCGGCTCAGGGTCGTGCGGGCGCCGCTGACAGAGATGGCCATCAAGATGGGGTTCGACAAGGTGGCCAACACCATCGCCGTGGGCGCGTACCTGGGCCTGAAGAAGATCATCTCGCTGTCGAGCATGGAGCGCTCCATCGAGGAGGTCCTCCAGGACAAGCCCAAGCTGATCGCCATCAACAAGCGCGCCCTGGAAGAGGGTTTCTTCTTCGGCCAGAACTTCTGCAAGTGAAGACGGCATAAAAGCGGTGGCAAAACAGACCTGGCCGTTTTTGCCACGAAATGGCAGTAAAAGATCTGGTCTTTCTATGCCGCTTTTTACGGGAATGGGACGGATATGAAGGTACGGTTTGCGCCAAGTCCAACGGGGCTCCTGCACATCGGCGGGGCGCGCACGGGCCTGTTCAACTGGCTGCACGCGCGGCGTCACGGCGGGCAGTTCCTCCTGCGCATCGAGGATACGGACCGGGCGCGCTCCAAAAAGGAGTTCCTCGACGAGATCCTCGACAGCCTGAAGTGGCTGGGGATGGACTGGGACGAGTTGGTCTTTCAGAGCAGGCGCTTCTCCGTTTACCGTGAGCGCGCCCAGAAGCTCCTCGACGAAGGCAAGGCCTACCTGGCTGAAGACGGCTCGGGCGCCATTTTCCTCAGGATGCCGCGCAAGAAGGTCGTCCTCGAGGACATCATCCACGGCGCCGTCACCTTCGACACGGGGCTCATCAAGGACCAGGTCCTCATCAAGTCCGACGGTTCGCCCACTTATAACTTCGCCTGCGTCGTCGACGACGCCGAGATGGGCATCACCCACATCATCCGCGGCGATGACCATATCTCCAATACCCCCAAGCAGGTCGTCTTGTACGAGGCCCTGGGCCACGCCCTGCCGCGCTTCGCCCACATCCCGATGATCCTGGGCGCCGAGGGCGGGCGCATGTCCAAGCGCACGGGCGCGACCGCCATCAGCGCGTACCGCGCCATGGGCTTCCTCGCCGATGGGCTGGTCAACTACCTGATGTTGCTGGGCTGGTCGCCCGGCAACGACCAGGAGATCATCGCTCTTGAAGAAGCGGTCCGAAAATTCGACATCGCGGACGCCGGCAAGACCGCGGCGGCGTTCGACATGGAAAAACTGTTATGGCTCAATGCCCAGTACATCAAGAAGAGCGCCCCGGAGGCGCTCATCGGCCTGCTGGGGCCCTTCCTGAAAGAGCGCTATCCCGGGACCGCCGATAATTTCGATGGAAAAAAGCTGTCATCTATATTAGAATTGTACCGAGAGCGGGCCCGGACATTGGTCGAGCTCGCCGACAGCCTCGCGCCGTTTTTCCGGGACGAGGTGGTCATCGACGAGGCGCTCCGGGAAAAGTATTTTTCCAAAGACCTGACCACCGCCTTTGTTCTTTTGAAGGAGCGGTTCCGGGCGCTCCGGGACTTCAAGGCCGCGGCCGTCGAAGAGGCGTTCCGCGCCGCGGTCGCCGAGCTGGGGCTGACGGTCAAGGCCGTCATCCATCCGTTGCGCGTCGCCCTGAGCGGCAAGACCGGCGGGCCGGGGATGTTCGAGTTCATCGAGGCGCTCGGCAAAGAAGCGACGCTGCGGCGCATGGAGCGGGCGACCCAACTTTTCAAGAAAGAGGCATGAGACAGACCTCCATCTTCGCGAAGCTCGTCTTTTGTGTGTGCCTGGTCCTGGTGGGCGCGGTCCTCCTTTCCGGCTGCGAGACGTGCAAGGGGATCAAACGCGACATCGAGAAGACCGACGAGTGGGTCAAGGACAATCTCTGGTAGAGTCCAACCTCTGGTAGAGTCCGTATGCGGAACTGGCGCAGCGAGACCAAAAAGACGTGTCGGGTGCGCGCCTTCATCCTTAAGGGAGGCCGTCGTGTGTCGAATATGCGGATGTTGCCCCTCAGGCAGCCCCAGGAAGAAAAAGGCGTCCCCAAAAAAGAAGAAGAGGTAAAGAGGCCGGCCTTCGTGACTTGACCCGACGGGCGGCGCGTCGCGTGGCCGCCCCCCATCCCGAGAACACCTTGATAACCCGGCTGATGATTCCGGTATTTTTTTGTCTCATGACGGCGCTGCCCGTGGCGGTGCAGTCTGCCGCGGCGCGGCCGCCCGAGGCCGAGGCGCCGCCGCAGGCCCAGGCGCCCTCAAAAGACGTCTCCACCGGTCCCCGGACGCTCGACTTTGCCGACCCCCGGCTCAAGGCCACGGGCCGCGACTGGATGGCCTTTGAGGCGCCGGACAAGTTCGCGCTCATGCGCACGATGTTCTCTTTTTACGGCCTCTCCGAAGAGACGCACGACATCGGGCGCGCCGTCGAGCTCCTGGACCTCATGTACCTGTCGCGCCGCGAGGGGTTCGCGGACGGCCGCGACAAGAAGGAGGTACGCGCCGCCATCGAACGCGACGCCCTGCTGAACTCCCCGGTCCACCTGAACTTCATGTACATCGTCAACGACAAGGAGTCGGGTTACGGCGTGCGGTATTTTGAGAAGGAGGGTGCCGCAGAGGAGGATGCCGATGGCCCGGCCGGGCCCCCCTGAAGCGCCCCTTTACGCCGGGGGTCTGATAGGATATAATTGTTGCCCTTGAGACATCTTGCCCTGTAGTGCAATGGTAGCACGACTGGCTCTGGACCAGTTAGTCTTGGTTCGAATCCAAGCGGGGCAGTTTTATTACTTAACCCGCTGTGATAGAATATATTGCAGCGGGTTCCTTTTGAGATAGGCAGTTGGTGTCGGAAGTCGCAGCGAAAGAAAAGGAGGCAAGATGGATATGGTCCAATGGTTGGTCGAATGGATTACTTATCTTTTCCCAATAGTCTTTGTGATTTTTGTTGTTTATGCTTTGATTTATAGAAAAAGAGCCATGAAAAAACATACAGAAATAGTTGATAAGAGTTTAGCTTATTCGAAAGAAACGGTAGATCTCTTGAAGGAGATTAGAGACTTGCTCAAGAGGTAATTCGCTGTCGATTCCCCCAGGGGAGGGCTTTTCTTTGCAATATATGTATAACAATGTTATACTTATATTGCAAAGGAGGAGGTAAGAACATGACCGTATTGAAGGCATTTCGTTTACCGGAGGGGCTGGCCAGGAGGCTGTCTTCGTTGGCGAAGGTGACGCATCGCAGTGAAAAATTCTATGTGACCGAAGCCTTGAACCATTATTTCGAAGATTACGCCGACGCGCAGATCGCCAAGGACCGCTTTAGCGATCCGCAGTCCAAGATCATCTCCCCCGCAGAGCTGAGGAAGCGGCTCGGTGTATAAGGTCGTCTATCTCGATCAGGTCGAGGATGATCTCAAGCGGCTCGACAAGGCCGTTGCCAGAAAGATCCTCGCCCGCATCGAGACGTATCTTGTTCAAGATCCGAAACGCTTGGGAAAGCCCCTGAGCGGAGAATTTCAGGGGTATTGGAGATACCGCTGGGGAGATTACCGCGTTATTTATAAGATAGCGGAACAAGAGATACTGATCGTTGTTTTGCGCATCAGTCACAGAAGGGAAGCGTATAAATAGTTCTTTTCGGAGACGATGTTCTGCGTGGCCCAGTTGCGAAGGTCGTCCAATAGGGGCAGCCACTTACACTAACCCTTTGCAATGAAATATGTTGTGGAGGGTTTTTGTTTGGGATAAAATAAAAGCCGCAAGACAAAAGAAAGCGGTGTTTGGAATAAGGGGCTGCGGCTGCCTTCGGAAGTCTGTTTTGACAAAATGGAAAACTTATTAAACTCAAAAATTGTAAGATATGGAAAAATTCGGGTCAGTTTCTTGCCATATCTTGAGGGGGGCGGCCGGAACTTCGGACAAGAATTCATCCGTGTCGTTAAGGAAAGATTCGGCAGGGTGGGGCATGTCTTTGAATATTGCGCCGGTCCGGGTTTTATCGGATTTTCGCTTTTAGCCCACGGTTTGTGCGAAAGACTGACTCTGGCCGATGTGAATCCAGATGCGGTCGCATGCTGCCGCAAGACCGTTGAAGAAAATCACCTCAAAGATAAGGTGGCCGTATATCTATCGGATTGCCTGGATCAAATCCCCGGAACGGAGAAATGGGATCTGGTCGTCAGCAATCCGCCCCATTGGCCTTCCGATGAAGATACATACAAAGAGAATATCAGGAACTTCGATCCTTACCTCAAGGTCCATAAGAAGTTTTACCAAGACATCCATAAGTTTCTCAAGCCTGATGGATCAGCCTTATTCCAAGAATGCGAGCCCGCCACGCATATCAATGATTTTCAGTCCATGATCGGAGATGGCGAGTTAAGGGTCATAGAGGTCTTTAAGGCGAAACCGATGACATTTTGGCAGTGTATTTTTAAATTTAAAAAGATACGTAAATATACAAAACCATCAGCTTTCTATTTTATTTGGAGTAAATTAAGAGAGTAGATCGGCCTGACGATAAGAATAGCCAGTTGCGAAGCTCGCCCGCTAGGGGCAGCTGATCTGCGTACGCCGCTTTCCCTTCAGCTGCCGGGGTTCATTCGGCCGCAGCGCTTGCGTTCACGCCGCTGCGTAAGTTGCGGTTCCTTAAGTCCATCATCCAGAAATGCATAAACGGCTCCCCAGGAATCTTAAAAATTTGCGCTTGCGGGTGAATCTTAAATCGCTATGCCAATATAAATGTATTTTTTGCTGGAAAGGCCTGGAAGAGCACAGAAGGACCAAGAAAGAACAACTCAAAAATTTTGATTACGGCAAGGAATTATTGATGATCAAAAGCGTCATCCAGGGCTGCTACCATAAAATAAGAACAAGATCTCTTCTTTTGGGCGACGATGAGCCGACGATACATCCGAACATAATCGAGATCGTCCGGTTCGCGAAAGAAACGGGCTACCGGATGATCCATATTCAAACAAATGGCTTAAGGTTCTCAGATCTGGGATTTACCAGGGAAATGGCCGCCGCGGGCTTAACGGACGTCGAATTGCCTCTTTATGGGCAAGCGAGAACGCACGACAAGATCGTTAGATATAAAAACAGCTACGATCTCATCATGCGGGCCTTAAAAAACCTGAATGAAGTTTCTATTAATGTCGCACTTCATACGTTATTGTTAAGGCAGAACAAAAAAGACATGTCTGCGCTGAGAGACACCTTTGACGATATGATCATAAATTTCCCCCGGCCCATTTCGACCCTGGATGATCCCCTCAACTATAAGAAATTTTGTGTTAAACTATCCGACATTCCGTCGGATATCAAAAAAGTAATGGGTCTTAACATACCATGCCTTTTTGGGGAAAGAAAACCTGCAAGACACAGGAAAGAGGGTGTCGAAATAAGATTTGACGGCCCCGATCGATTAAGAAGGGGCGCTCCGGCAACAGAACAAAAGAACAAACCGGCGAAATGCAGGACCTGTAAATTCTATGCTCACTGCGACGGAATATTCCCGCTTTACCTGAAAGCTTATGGGGATAATGAATTCAGGCCTGTTCTTTGAATCGCGTAATGTCCCCCACGGGGGAACCTGACGGTTCCCCCGTGGAAGGCGGGCCCGCCGCAGGCGGGCACCGACGGGGCGTATCCAGGCGGGGCAGCTTTCGGCGCCGGCGGCAGCCGGCGCTTTTTTTCTGCACCGGCGGCAAGGCGCATCCCCGGTTGGCAGGAGGCTGTTTTTCAGGTAGAATGTCCTGAGTCTTAACACGAAAGAAGGGCCATGGAAGACAAGAGACCCGCCCCCAAGAACTTCGTCCGAGAGATCATCGACGC
>CAZDLS010000033.1:0-15533 GCA_964506425.1 uncultured Planctomycetia bacterium
CTTTCGTCACTACAAATATAACATATTGTACACACATTGTCCACACTTAATTTATGAGCAAGAAATAGACTTTTTGAGTAAATCAACTTAATAGGGAAACTTGAGATAAGCAAAATTCTTATTTCAACTAAGTGATCTTAACCAAAATGTTCGAATCGGATTTGGAGGAGGGGGTCAGAGATACGAGTTCATGCTGTAGTATAAATCGGACTCGGGCAACCACTTAAACGTGACAACAGCCGCCTTTGGGCGGCTTTTGTCATTTAGGGGAGTGCCGCCGGAGGGCGGAGCCCGCAGGCGGCCAACGGGATCTGTCCCATCGTGCTTGCCCCTGCTTGAGAGGGGATAAGCGTCATAATTTTAATTCTCCCGATTTTTCAATTATGTGATAATATAAAAAAATTAGCCCTCTGGCAATTTCATGAAAGGGACGAGGTGTCTTTAATGCCGCAACAGGCCCATCTGGAGAAGTATTTCAATGAAAAGGAACACAGCTATTTGTCGTTCCGTCCCCATGATCCCTATGCCGAGAATTTCACAAAACACTTCCTGGATTCAGGGCCTATTGATTCGCATCACAGGATCCTTGAAGTCGGAGCAGGAGAAGGCCGTTTTTCTCTTCATCTTTTGAAGGCCGGGTATGATGTGACATGCGTGGATCTTTCTGAAAGGCTCAGAAATAAGTTCTTTGAAAATGCGCAGCGCTGCGGCCTTGCGATCGAGGCGCGCAGGTTCCACTGCATGCCGATTGAGGATTTTGTAAAAGAGCAGGAAAGCGACTCCTTTGACGTGATCGCGGGGTTTTTCGTCCTGCACCATCTGGAGATCAAAGGGCTGGCCAAGATGTTTTCGGGTTTTAATAGGCTTCTTAAGCACGGGGGAAAGATCTATTTTATTGAACCGAACCGCTTGAATATTCTTTATTTTTTTCAGGTCACCTTGATGCCCGATTTTGAATGGAGGAAAGAGATCGGCATGTATAAGCTTTCTCCGGGTTTTTTTAGAAGGATTCTGTCTGAGGCCGGATACGAGAAAATCGTCACGAAAAATTTCGGGTTCTTTCCGCCGCAGGTCATCAACAGGAAACCTTCTTTGCTCCATTTTGAATCAAGGCTGGAACAAGCGCCGCTGATCAGGGATTTTTTGCCTTTTCTGACGGTCACTGCTGAACCACAACGAGACAATCTCTAATGGCATCCGAACATTCTTATCGCCTTTCAGTCGTTATCCCGCTTTTCAACGAAGAACAAAGGATCGAGGTGACCTTCCAAAAGGTCGCCTCTTATCTCAACAGCAGAAATTATACATGGGAGATTGTTCTCGTCGATGACGGGAGCCGGGATCAAACCGTCCAAAAAGTAAATCAGGTCATGCGCGGTTTTGATAATGCCCGGCTGCTCATCCTGGGTGCGCATCAGGGTAAGGGAGGGGCCATACGCGAAGGCATGCTGAGCAGCAAGGGGGAATACATCCTTTTTATGGATGCGGATTCATCTACGGAAATTTATGATTTTGAGAAGTTCGAACCGTGGATCGCCCGGGGAGTAGATGTGATTATCGGAACGAGAAAAAATCCCCAGGCGCGGCTCCTTGTGCGTCAACCGAGGATGAGGGAGTTTTTGGGAAAGGGTTTTACTTTCTTAAGCAATGTGTTGACGTCGGCCCAGGTCACCGATTATACGTGCGGCTTTAAATGTTTTTCCAAAAATGCCGCAAGGAACATTTTCAAGCTTCAGCGTTTGAATGACTGGAGTTTCGATACCGAGATCATTTACTTAACAAGAAAGTTCCATTACGCCATGGTCGAAGTCCCCGTTACATGGGCTGACTTCAAAGGGACAAAGGTGAGGCTTGGGCGGGACATCCTGGTTTCCCTGCTGGGATTATTGAAGATCCATTTCTATAATCTGTTGGGGTTTTACGGGAGGGGGAACAAATCGACGGATCCAAGAGGGTTTTAATCTTTAAAAAAAGAGTCATTCTTGAATTGACCGCTCTTTTTCTGATCGCGGCCTATGTCGCTTTTTTCAGCCCAAGCTTTTTTCTGGCACGTAATGATGCGGCCATAGGTTATGCGGACCTGATCGAGTACATGCGGGCCCTTGATGACACGCTCAAGGGCGGCGTCATTTTCAAAGATTTTTTCTGGGGGTATGGCCCGTTTTTCCTTTATCTCCAGGTCCTTCCCTATATTTTTCTCGGCCAAAACCATCAGGCGCTCTTCCTCATCCTTTTTTCTCTCCTGCCCTTTCTTGCCATCCTCCTGTCTTATCTCTGGTCGCTTGTTTTCTTCCGTTCGGCCTTTTTCCGCATCCTTTTTGTCCTTACCTGTATTTTTCATTATGTGAATTGCACGTATGCGTCGGTCCGGCACCTGATGGCGGAAGCGGCGATCGCCTCATTCGTCTTCTGGCTCTTTTATCCCCAACGCAAAATTATGGGGGCGGTGACGGGCGCCCTTGTTGCCTGCGCGGTCTTGACAAGCCAGGAATACGGCCTTGCCGCCCTTGTGGCCATACTTATCTCTTCACTATTCGACAAGAAGCGGCGTCTTGCCATTTTTTTTGCCGGGTTCTTTGGAGTCGCCCTTCCCACCTTTCTCTATTTATTGATCCACGGCGCCTTATTCAAATATTTTGTTTTTTCTTTTGGTTATGTTCGTAACTTCGGAAATCCCGCCGGCGACCAGATGATGCCTTCTCTTGCGGGGTTGTCTTTCGGCGGCTTTATTGTTTTTTTGAATTCGCTCGGGCTCCTTCTTCTCTCGCAGGCCCTGCGTTTTTATCTACCCCTGCTGATCTATTTTCTGGGGTTCGCGTATTTCGCGTTCCGTTTTGCGAAATACCGCCGCAGAGAAGAGATCGCAGTTTTTCTATTGTGTCTTTACGGCCTGATCGTTTACGTCAGGACGCTGTCAGGGCCAGCCTACGGTTATTTGGCGTATGGCCTGGTGCCGGCGATCACCCTGGGGCTCTTAGCGCTGCAGAGGGTCTGGGAGCATTTACGGGCTTCCTGGCGGGCGAAAAGATATTCCGGCGCGCTGGTCGGGGCCTTCGTCATGAGTTTCTGCCTGACCTGGATCGGATCGACCATCGAAAACCGCGGCCTTTTGTCTTTTAAGGATAATCTGAATATCGTCGGCCGGAAGCGCGCTTGGTCAAAAGATAAACAATATTACGGACGAGTCGGTTTTCCCTTATCCAGGAAGAGCGTCGAGCAGTACCGGCTTATCAACGCCTATATCGAGGAACATACCGGGCCGGATGAGCCTCTTTTTGTTTATCCGTGGGGTCCCTACAATCATTTTACCAAGAGGGCGTCTCCTTTGACCATCAGGGATACGTATGACCTGATGGCCGGACCTTTCGTCATGAAAGAGGCCGTTCGGCAGCTCGATGCGGCAAAACCGAACTTTGTGATCTTAAATCTCTACAACGGCCAGGGCACGGTTACGATCGGTGCCAGCAGGTTAGACGTGGGCGATTTTGCTTCCTGGGGGACTTTGGACAGTCCCTCTTTCGCCGGTAAGGGCAATGAGCTCGAATCCTATATTCTCGGGAATTACGGGGTGGTCAAGGTATTCGATTACGCCGCCATTCTTAAGAGACGCAAGACCGGCATCCTTTTTGAAAGGAAGTTTCAGGAACAATTTGGGCTCAACGATGGGAGCGGACGCGTGCAGGCGTCTTTGGAGGGTTTGCGCCCGTCGGTCAAGGAGAACGTTTTTGTGATTACGGCCAGGACGGCAAAAATAGAATACCTCTTTAGCGACCCCGTGAATGCTTCCCATGCCGACCTTGTTTTTGTCATCAAAAACGGTCTTCTAGGGAAGGTCCTTTCCAAAAGCAGGATCACCTTTGAGGTCAAAAGCAGTTCCGGGTCCCGTTTTGACGCAGCGACCTACAGCGACTTGCTCAGGTGCAATAGGGACCAGGAAATCCGGGCGGGATTTTCGGGCAACGCCGTCGTTGCGGTTGAAGCGGTTGTTGTGACCGTTGAGAGCCCGGCTCCTTATATCTTGCCCGGGGAGTTCGAGATCAAAGACCTCAAGCTTTACTTAGAGGACCGGGATGCCCTAAAGGAGAGGATCCTCTCGCAAGAGGCCGTGAAGGAAGAGGCCCCGCGTTTTAGGGCGGTCCAGGATATCGCCGCGGATGAGGCCTATGAAGAAAAGAGAGCGGCGAAGCAGGAACGGAGGAGGAGGTTTGAAGAGCATATCGTCGGGATGACTTTCAGGGGATTGGCAAAAACCTTTGTTTTCGCCCTCAATCTCGAGAAGCTTAAGGAAAAAGGGGTCGAGAAATTATCGAAGATGAACGATGCTAAATTTAAGAAGAAATATGACGCCATAGCTTCTTTCCTTAACGAATTGCCTGATGAGATGAAAGACCGCTACGGGATCGGATCGCAGATGACCAGAGAGAGAGTCGTTCAAAATATCCGTTCATTAACAAAAGAAGATATGTTCGAGATGATCGATGCGGTGCCTGACCGGGTAATATCCAATATCTTCATGGACCAGCTGAAGAAAGACAAGGAAGGCGCCAAACAAGGAAATCTGGCGCAGCAGATCAAGGGTGCCTGGGAAAAGGGTGTTTCGAGGATGCCCTAACGCACCAAATTGTCCGATATCGGGCCTATTTGCTATATAATTAGGCTATGTGTATTAAGAGATATAGTTATTACGTGTACTGATTCCCGCAACCAAATTCAAAAGGCACCCGAAAGGGTGCCTTTTTGATGTGGTCCTGGGCGCAGCGAAGGACCCTCAGTCATAAACGCCCGTTCACCTTTGTCGCCCGCAAGGATGCCCTAGGCGCGATTAAGAAAAATAATATATTTATACATCCTCCGGTATATAATATTTGCAATATGCGAGCAGGCAGCGCATCCCCCCAAGCCCCGCAGCGTAATTTTATCCCCGCCGCGATCGTCCTCTTCATCATGATCGTCACCGTCAGCTTGGTTCTTTCTATTTCACCTCGGCGTAGTTCCGGTGATTTCGATGTCTACTATGACGCCGGCAGGAATTATCTGGCCAAAGCGCCGATGTACATCCCGCATGGGGGCCTTGAAGAATTTAAATATTCTCCCTTATTCGCGTTGGTCTTTTCCCCCTTTGCCCTGCTTCCAAGATTGCCGGCCCTTTACCTCTGGAGCCTGTTCAATATTTTTTTGCTTTACGGGATGTTCACTCTTCTCTATCGGCTAAAACTGGTCTCATTCACCCGGGCCGGGGATCTCTTGCTCCTTATTTGCTTATTTGCCTTGAACAGCCGGTATATTATTTCCAATATCAAGCTCGGACAAGTCAATATTCTTCTTTGTTTTTTGATGTTCCTGACGATATATTTAGAAGAAAGTAAACGATTTTTCTGGGCAGCCGTCGTCTTGGCATTCAGTCTGATGATAAAGTTTTATCCGTTGCCTCTCCTTTTTTATTTCATCATCACGAGGAAGTTCAGAACAGCGGGTTATGCCGTTTTGATGGTACTGTTTTTCTTATTATTGCCTGCCGCGTATTCCGGCTTTGGTTTGAATTTGAAATACCTCCGGGAATGGTTCACCTTGTTGACATTAAGCCCCGCCGCCATTTTTTATTCCGTCAAAAACTATTCACTTTTTTCGTTTTTCTCGCGGTCCTTTATTTTCAGACACACACCCATGGCGTCCACGCTGCCGCCGGGCGTTTTTTACGCGTGGGCGTTCAGCTGTTTGGTTTTTTTCAGCGCCTTTTTTTATGATGTTTTATTCGCGAGATACAAAGACACGAAGAGTAAATATCTGGATTACGCTTGTCTTTTTGTATGCGGCCTTTTGTTCAACCCCCTGGCCTACGTGAACGCGTTTCCGCTCTTGATCATCCCTTATTTTTTCATCTTACGCACTTTGTTTTATGGGGGATTGAAAAAGGTATATAGATATGTCGTCTCATTGCTTGTCTTTCTCAGCTTCGTTATAATGGTGCTCTATAATACGGTATTTTTAAGAGATAGATTATTGGAATATAAGCCTTTGATGTGGACGATCATTCTGGTGTATTTAAGCTTGTGGTTCATCAAGCTGTCCCAGGGAGGGTTCAGGCGGACAGACGGGGAGGCGCCGTGAATCAATTCCGTGAATCAATTTTAGGAAAGGTCGGGCATGCTTTTTAATTCCTATATTTTCATCTTTGTCTTTCTCCCCATCACCCTCGCGGGTTTTTATGCGCTGGGTTCCTGGGGCAAGACGCGGCTGGCCATCGGGTGGCTGTTTTTCGCCTCCATCTTCTATTACGGATGGTGGAACCCGGTCTATGTGGCGCTGATCCTTGTCTCCATCGTCTTCAACTACCACATCGGGTACGGGCTGGGGAGATATCGCGGCCGGGGCAAGAGACGCAGCCAGGCCTGGCTGGTGACCGGGCTGTGCTTCAACCTGGGGCTCTTGGCCTATTACAAATACACGAACTTCTTCATCGGCAACGTCAACAGTCTCTTTGGCTCGCACCTGCCCAACGCCCATATCATCCTGCCCCTGGGCATCTCCTTTTTTACTTTTCAGGAGATCGCCTATCTGGTCGATGCCTATGAAGGTAAAGCCCGGGAATACAACTTCCTCAATTACTGCCTCTTCGTCTCTTTCTTCCCGCAGCTGATCGCCGGCCCCATCGTCCATCATCAGGAGATGATGCCCCAGTTCAGAAAAGAAAAGTATCTCTTTTCCCATTCCCATCTGGCCGTGGGCATCACGATCTTTTCTCTGGGGCTTTTTAAAAAAGTGATGCTCGCGGACAACCTGGCCTTATACGCGACACCCGTCTTTGACGCGGCGCGGTCCGGAGCGCCGCTGGGGACCTTGATGTCGTGGGTGGGGGTCCTGAGCTACACCTTTCAGATCTATTTTGATTTTTCCGGATACTCCGACATGGCCATCGGGTTGGGCAGGATGTTCGGGATAAAGCTGCCCCTCAATTTCAATTCACCCTACAAGGCCGCGGGGGCGATCGACTTCTGGCGGCGCTGGCACATGACGCTCTCGCGCCTGCTGCGGGATTACCTGTATATCCCGCTGGGGGGAAACCGCCGCGGGAGCTTCAGGCGTTATCTCAACGTGATGGTCGTGATGCTGCTGGGCGGGTTATGGCACGGCGCCAACTGGACCTTTGTCTTATGGGGCGCCTGCCACGGGGTCTTCCTCATGATCAACCAGGCCTGGAGAAAGGCGGCGCAGACATTCAGGTGGGAGTGGGCCGGGCGCGCCTTTTGGCGTTGGATCTCCTGGGGCGTCACCTTCTTGTCCGTGGTGCTGGCCTGGGTCCTGTTCCGGGCAGAGGGCTTTCCGGCGGCGTCGCGTCTCTATCGCGCGATGTTCCTGTGGTCGGCGCCGGCGGCCGCCCCTTATGCCTTGAAGATCGACCACGGCATGGCCCTGCTCGTGTGCCTGCTCTTCGTGCGGCTCTTGCCCAACACGCAGGAGTTCATGCGGCGTTATCAGCCCGCCGTCGATTTCAAGGAAGAGGAGGCCTTCACGCCCCCGAGGTTCCTGCGTTGGCTGCAATGGCGTCCGGCCCGGATCTGGGCCGTGGTCCTGGGCACCCTCTTTTTGATCAGCGTCTTTAACATGATAAAGGTCACGGAGTTCCTGTACTTTCAGTTCTGAAGGCCCCATGGCGACCTACAAGACCTATAATAAGATATTCTTTATCGTCGTGATCTCTGCGATCTGCGTCGTGGTCTCTCTCAACGTCACCCTGGACATCCGCAGGGTCTTCGGTCTTTGCACATGGAACAAGAAGTATCTTAACGTCAATGTCCGCTTTCTCAAGTTCGAGCACCTGATAAAGGCCCGGGGGCCTTACGATGCCTTTATCGTCGGTTCCTCCCGGGCCAATTTCATGGACGTGCATCTGGCGTCGCGGCTCTCCGGTCTCCATTATTACAGTCTCGCCAGCGCGGCCGAACAGCTCGACCGTATCCACCGGAAATTGGAATGGCTCAAGGAGCAGGGTATGCCGGTCCGGCAGGTGATCCTCGCGCTGGATTTTGATTTCATGTTCCTGGCGGACGACCTGACGGAGACGACTTTGGTCACGAAAGAACATCCCGCCGTCAGCGGGGAGTCCGTGACGGACTTTTATCTTCCTTACGTCATCCAGTTCGACGGGAACAATTGGAAGAAGCTCTTCAAGGAGGTCGTCATCCAGAAAAAACCGGTGCGCTTTACGTTCGAGACGTCCACCGGCCACTGGTTCTATCCGGACAGGGACCAGGATATCGCCCGCGACCCGGAGAAATATCTCAAGGAGCGGTTCTCTTACGAGATCCCTTACGAGAGGGGGGACCACCGGATGCCCGTCAACCTGGCGCGGTTGATGGTCCTGGTGCGCTTTCTCGATGAGGAACGCATCCCCCGGATCGTCGTGATCAACCCGTATCACCACTACGCGTTCGAGAACTTTTCCAAGGAGGAGTACCGCACCTGGCTTAAAGAGGTCGTCGCGATCTGCGGCGCGGTGTGGGATTTCTCGGGCCTCAACCCCGTCACGCAGGACGATCACCTCTATTACGAATCGTCCCATTTTCGATGGCCGGTCGGGGACAGGGTCTTAAAGAGGGTCTTGGGCGCCGCTCCCGCCGGCCAAGGCCTTAAAGAGGGCGGCTTCGGTGTCCTGTTGACGAGAGAGAATATCGACGATCATCTCTAGGCCGCAGACGTCGGGCGGCCCGGGGACGGCAAGTACAAAATAAAAATATTCTTTTACCTTCTCGCCTGCATGCAGTAAGATATCCTCAGGCCGCAGGTGCGGTCCCTACCCACAAAAGGAGGCATCGGATGGCGATCTTTATGTTGACGGTAAGCCTGTTCATGTTGGCCCTGCTTCTTGATATCTCCATAAACCTGAGAAGGCTCAACAAGATCTGTCAGCCCAAAAGCTGAGCGGCGGTCCAGGGAGCCGAAGAGACGGTGGCGGCCGGTAGGGATGGAAGCCACTGTTTTCTTTAACGGGCAGGCCGGGGGAAGAAATGAAGAAGTGCCCTTATTGCGCCGAAGAGATACAGGACGAAGCCGTCAAGTGTAAGCACTGCGGCAGCCTGCTGGAGAAGGCGGGCCAAGAAAAGTGGTATTTCAGGACCACGACCCTGGTCATGGCCTTTTTGTGTGTAGGGCCCCTGGCCCTGCCTTTATGTTGGCTCAATCCCCGCTTCAGCAGGAAGAACAAGATCATCGTCAGCGCGATCGTCATCGCGGCGACCTGCGTGCTGGGCCTCGTGATCGTGCGTTGCGCTCAGTCCATCATGGAATATTATGGACAGATATTCGAGCCGGTCTATTGACGCGGCAAGGAAGGACATTAAAGAGGGCATGGATTGGGACAAGGCGACGCTGGAAAAGTTCAGGCTGTTGATCGGTAAGATGCCGGTCTTTGTGCGCGGCACGGCCGAGCAGAGGGTCTCGGAGAAGGCCCAGGGTCTCGCCCGCGCGGGGGGCCGTCCGGAGGTCTCGGAGAAGGATATGGTGGACGCCTTTTTTGCCCAGACGCCGTTCGGGTTCCAGGGGCTCATGAAGAACGACTTGAGCGCCGTCGGCATCGATTACACGAAATACGGCTACACGGATGCGCCGGTCCCAGGGCGTCCGCGGGAAGAAAGGACATCATGAGCGAAGGGGGCAAGGGTCTCGAGAGGCGCCGGTTCAAGAGGATCAAGGTGGACTTCGCGGTCAGATACCTGATCCGGGAGCCCATGGACGTCTCCATGCGCGTCGGCGGAAAGAACACGAAGACGATCATGTTCGATCTGAGCGAGGAGGGGATGGCGGTCAAGTCGTACACCGAGATCCCGGCCGGCGCCGTCCTGTCCATCGACTTCACCCTTCTGTATGCCAGTAAGCGGGGCCTCGACATCAAGCAGGAGATGGAGATCCAGGGCCGCGTCGTGAACAGGCTCGCCCTGCCGGAGAAGTCCTTCCGGTACGGCATCCACTTTGAGAAGATAAAGCCGGACGACAGAAGGGCGATCGCGGATTTCATCGATGTCTTTTTCAATAGGTGACATGAAGACCGGCGGCGGGTCCCTCTGCCGCAAGGCAGGGGCGATGAAAAAGGGGTGGGGGACCTGCGGCACGCTCCTTTTGCTGGCGGCCGCGGTCTGTTACGGTGCGGAGCCGGTCCCCCTAAAACCCTTAGATCCGGACGAAGGGCACGATGTCATCGTCCTGAGGGAGTGCCAGCTGGCCTTGAGGTTCGCCAAGGAGTCTTTGTTTCCCGCCCCCGTGAAGGTCTATCAGAGCGAGCAGAGCAAATCTTTCTTTTTTGAACAGACGCCAGCCGCATCCTTTTGCCTCTTGGAAGACCTGTCCGGCATCCTGGAGGGTGAGACGGCCCACCGGATCATCGTAGAGTGTTTTCCTGCCGGCAGTTTTGACAGCATGAGTCCCTTGACGTTCCTGGAGACGGTCCGAGGGGCCTTTTTTATAGAGGAGGTGTCCATCGGGACCAGCGTGGCCTGTGACGCGCTGGGCCTGGATGTCGCCAGCTCCTATGGGGTAGAGGGGGCGCATCTCTTTGAAACAAGGGCGCGTCCACTGCCGGGGCCGGACGGACAGATGCACGACGTCCCCATCTGCCAGAAGATCTTTATCATAAAGACCCAAGAGTTTTATCACCTGTTTTCGTTAGAAAAGGGCGATCCGTTCGAACCGGGCGCTACGCCCTTTCGTATCTCGTTTGAGGCGCGCCTGGATAAAGAGGGAAGTTCAAGGCCCAGCGTCGTTTTCCGGGAACAGAAGCCTGGGGCCTGCCCGTGGTAATGAGGATATCCGTCTCAGGGCCCCTTGTCGGGCGCGAAAGAGTTATGTTATACTTGTAGGGGTCTCAGAGTTCCGGTGTGCGCCCTGGGCCATATCAGGGGTTGAGCGTTATACCAACCCAAGGGGGCGAGAAGCCCCAGGGAGCCGGGAGGTCCCCCAAAAATCCGCCCCCTTCGAACCTTAGTGTGCCCCGAAGGGGCATTCAGTGAAGCCCCGCCCGAGGTTTTCGGGCGGGGCATTTTTTATTTGCGGGCGACGGCGATGAGCGAGATGCCCCAGGACTTGGGCAGGAGCTTTTCGAGCTTGAGGGAGAGCGGCAGGCAGCGGTCAAAGAGCCTCGCCTGAAAGGCGGGCAGGACCTTACGCCGCAGGACGCGGCTGTTGAGGAACCAGCCGAAGGCGGCAAAGGTATTGTGGAACCTCATGTGTTCCACGGTGAAGCCGGCCTGTTGCAGGAGGTCGGCCAGTTCTTCTTTTTCATACCGGCGGACGTGGTCGAGGTGGCGGTCGAGCGAGCCGTAGAGTCTTTTGTGCGCCGGCACCAGCAGGACCAGGCGCCCCTCCTTGGGCAGGATCCCGTGGAAGATCTTGAGCGTCTTTTCGTGGTCCTCGATGTGCTCTAAGACGTTCACGCAGACGATCGTGTCGACCGGATGGCCGCGCAGCTCGGCCGGCGGCTCGCGGCTGATGTCGAAGCGCACGACCGAGACGTGCGGCGCGACGCCGAAGCGGTCTTCCAGTTGCCTTAAATAGGTGTCCCGGATATCCGAGAGGATGAGGCGCTCTGCGTGCCTGGCCAGGGCCGCGGAGAGCGTGCCGATCCCGGAGCCGGTCTCCAGGATCTTCTTTCCCAGATAGGGCTTAAGGAGCGCGACTTGATAGCGCGTGTTGTGGCGCAGGCCGCGCATGCGCCGCAGCGTCTCCTCGCCGATATCCACCTTGCCGCGGTCCCACTTGCACCTCAAGAGCCACCCCACGCATCCAAAGAAGTCCGTCCACCTGATCTTTTTGCCCTGTTCATAATCCCGGCCGTTGTAGGAGACGGGGACCTCGTACACGCGCAGCCGCTTCTGGAAGATGCGGGCCGTGATCTGCGCCTCGATGCCGAAGCCGTCGGCCGATAGGGGCAGCTTCTTGACCACCTCCGTGCGGAAGGCCTTGTAGCATGTCATGAGGTCGCTCAGGGTCGTGTCGTAGAGGATGTTGGCGATGAGGTTCAGGAGCCGGTTGCCGACGGCGTGCCAGAAGTAGAAGATGCGGTGCGCGCCCAAAAAGCGCGTCCCGTAGACTACGTCGGCCTTGTTCTCGAGGATTTTCTGTATCAGGATGCTGTACTCTTCGGGGTAGTATTCGAGGTCCGCGTCCTGGATGATGACGATGTCGCCCGCCGCCTCCCGGATGCCGCGGCGCAGGGCCGCGCCCTTGCCCCGGTTGCGCTCCTGGGTGATGACCTTTATATCCGGGGCCGTGAGGGTCGCCAGGATGGCGCGGGTCCCGTCGGTGGAGCCGTCGTCGACGATGATGATCTCCTTGTCCAGGGGCACGGCGCGCACCTGGCGGACGATCTCGGCGATCGTCAGTTTTTCGTTGAAGACGGGGATGATGACGGAGATCTTCATGGAGTTCCTCCCGGCGTTAAGGGCCCGCGTCAGATTTCCGAGAGCGACGGGATGGTACGGTTGAGGGCGAAGCCCACGTAGGGCTCGTCTTCGTTGAAGAGTTCGATGCGAAAGCCATGGCGGACGAGGGGCGGCTTGCGCAGTCTCAGATCGCGCCGCGGATACGGCGTGCACAGCTGGTCCGTGTCCCAGCACCGGTCGTCCTTGATCGGCGCGTACAGGACGAGCCCTGAGCGTGTGACGAACGGTAAGTAGCTTTGTTGGGTCAGCCAGCTCGTCTTGTCGGCCCGCCAGACCTTCTCGAGGCGTTTCGTGATGATGCGGTTTTGCTTGACCATGGTAATGGTCCGTTTCTCGCTGATGTCCTGGAACGCGATCGCCCCGGCAAAGACGAGGAGGTAGACGGCGACGACCTTCGAGGGGTTTTTCATGCCCCGCAGCCACAACGTGAAGACGGCGGCCGGCAGCATCGCAAAGAAGGCATAGCTGAAGCGCAGGTTCGGGACCTGGACATACCAGTGGATGAGCGTCACGATGCAGGGGACGGGCAGAAGCCAGAGGGCCGGATGCGTCTCGGCCGTCTTTTTGCGGAAGAAGGCCACGACATTGGGGATCAGCCCCAGCGCGGCCAGCGTGAGGGGCATGATGACATACGTGCGACGGTGGAAGGGGCTGGCCTTCCTCCAGACGTCGTGTCCGTACTCCATGATCGACGTGCGCATGTGGTCGAGGCTGGCCCTGGGCAGGCGCCAGTCGACGTCGAACCGGCCGAAGGGCAGGGGGTAGGCGATCCACCCCGTCATGATGACCCCCCGGATGCACCAGGGGATGATGGCGAAGAGGCCGGTGATGATGACCCCCCAGGCGAGGCGCCGGGTGTTGCCCAAAAGGAGGGCACGCCGCGAGCGCCACAGGACGATCAAGAGGAGGAGAAGAGACGTGCCGCCGTAGACCAGGAAGGTGATCTTGGTCGTGACGCCCAGGAGGATCAGCACGAAGAGGCCGTAGAGGGACCACGGCATTTCCGCGTCATCGTCTCTGCTGTTTTCCAGGAGCCGCAAGAGGAGCGAGGAGCAGATGATGGCCAGGACCATGACGGCCAGATCTGGCGTTGGACTGGGCATGAAGACCAGAAAGACCTGGTGGATGATGAAGGGCAGCATGAGGGCCTGGAAGATATCGACAGACCGTCTTTTGCCGACCGGCCGCAGGACCCTCAAGAAACTGATCCAGAACTGGAGGAGGGCGACCAGGAGCAACGTGCTGTTGGCCAGGTGCGTGCCGCGGCCTGTCCACGCCTCCAGCAGGCCCACGTAGAGGAAGTAGGATTGGTTGAAGGCCAGCCGCGCGTGCAGGTTGCCCAGGCCCGTGACCACGGGGAAGGACGTGACCCACCGCATGACCGGGAGGTGGTAAAGCCCGGCGTCGTAAAAGGAGGGCAGGAAGGAGGCATAGAACGCGACGAGCCAGGTAAAGCCGATGGCCGGCAGATAGAAGGACCAGCCCAGGTGCGGTTGCGGTGCCTGGCTCTTGGCAAGGGCCTTTTTCTGTTTTTTGGTAAGGCGGGGCAGGCGTCCGATGAAGCGGGCGTGCTGCCAGAGGCCGGCGCCGCCCCAGGCGAGGAGCAGGAAGAAGGCCGGCCTGTTGATCGCGGCGAAGAAGTGCCAGATCTGCAGGGCGAATGTCCCGATGGCCAGGCCCACCCAGAAGCAGGAAAAGAAGTGCTCGATCCGGGACGCAGGCGCATTGCCCATCCACCGCCGCACCGTCAGGCCGATCCCTGAGAAGATGCAGAAGGTGGCGAGCCACGCCGCAAAGAGAAAAAAGGGAGAGGGTATCATGTGGTTTACTGTCTATATATTAGACGCTTGCGCCGCGTCCGTCAAAAGATTTCGTCGGCGGGGTCGGCGGCGTTTTGTCAGCGGCAGGGCCGGACGGTAAAAGACCGCCGGTCTTCCGGCGGTCTTTTAAAAGGTCGGTGTTCGCGGGGGAGGGCTTACTGGCTGTTATAGAGGAAGTGGATCACGCCTTTCTTGAAGTCTCTTATGAATTGCCGTTCTTCGCGCATCGAACCCTGGGTATGGAAGGAGGCGTCGATGAGAAGCCACGTTCCGATGATGAGCAAGGGGGAGAGCCGCAGGATGAGGTTGATCTCCCGTCTCTTGTGCCGGTGCGCGGCGAACTTAAGCCGGCCGCCGCTGAGTTTGTCGTCGATCATGCGGCGGACCCTGTCGCGGTTCATGAAGGTGAACTCGACGCCGAGCGCATAGCGGGGCCGGCCCGCCTTTTTTGTCAGGGCCACGTGGCGTACGCGGCCGGTCCCCTGGGCCACGCGGCCGGACCACGGGATGCGCAGGCGCATGGCCACAGGCTGGTCCACATCGATCTCCTCCTCGGCGTACAGGCGCGCCCCGCCCAGGCTGATGTCGTCCAGGTAGGCCCGCATCACGCGCAGCCGTTCGCCGGGCATGGGTGTCTTGATGGCCACTTGGCCGTCCAGCCGGATACGTTGATGGCGCCGTGCGTCAGACATATACCCCTCCTTTTTTTATAAGCAGCATATTCCGTGCCAGGATCCCGGGACGAGAGAGAATTTTTAATGTGCGGCGTCCAAAGGAGATAGGATAAAGAGCAGGTGAGGCCCGCTGTTTCTTTTTGTTGTTTTTTGTGGACAAACGCGGCCCTTGTCGCCCGATTCCAACTTTATGGTTGCGCGGGAGAAGGTTTCAGTTTAGAATAAAACGGAAGAAGGCAACGTCAGGGTAACCCTAAAAGGAGGTCTTATGGCCGAAGGCGAGAAAAAACAGTACATGGTCGCTCTCCTGCTTTCCGTCTTTCTTGGCGGTCTGGGCGTCGACAGGTTTTATCTCGGTTACACGGTGCTGGGTATCGTGAAGCTGGTGACCGCCGGCGGCTGCGGCATCTGGTGGCTGATCGACCTCATCCTGATCGCCACGAAGAAGCTTAAGGACGCCATCGGCAACGACCTTGAAGGATAGCCGCACCTCGAAGATTGATCCGTGAACCAGCGAGCGCTCCGGATCTTGTTGGATCACAACCTGCCGTTCATCCTCTGGAGCGCGGCGGCGATCGGTAAAGTCTTGCTGCGGATGCCAACGGACG
>CAZDLS010000034.1:0-15423 GCA_964506425.1 uncultured Planctomycetia bacterium
TACAAGAAGTGCTGCGGCCGCTAAAAGTAAAAGAAAAGGGACACTCTTCGGGAAGAAAAGGGACACTCCCCATAACTCTTTGAAATAAAACAAGTTGCTGGGTACTTTTCCAAGTGGAGCGGGGTTGGGCAATTCAAAATTTATTATGACGGGGAAGCTGAAGAGATTGTTCGTACATCCGCTCTTGCTGGCGACAGTGAGCGCGGGCTTGCTGCGCCTGGCGTATCCGACCTTCGACGTCTGGCTGTGCGCGTGGTTCGGCCTCGTGCCGCTCTTGGCGGCGCTGGCCGGACAAAAACCGCGGCCGGCCTTTCTCACGGCTTTTCTGGCGGGCTCTGTCTTTTTTGGGCTGACGCTTTACTGGGTCGTCCACGTCACCCTCGCCGGCACCGTCATCCTGTCGCTTTATTGCGGCCTTTACGTCGGGCTCTTCGGCCTGGGCACCGTTTTCGCGCGCGAACGCTTCGGGGGATGGGGCCGCTGTGTCTGGACGGCGGCGTTCTGGGTGTGCCTCGAGTATCTGCGCAGTCACGTCCTGACCGGTTTTCCGTGGGCGCTGTTGGCATACACGCAGACCGGCAATCTGTGGGCCATCCAGATCGCCGACACGGTCGGCGCCTACGGCGTCTCGTTCCTGCTCGTCTTTGTCAACACGGTCCTTTTTGAGGTGATCGAGGCGCTGGTGCGCGGTCCGTCCCGGGCGCTCGCCCTGCGGCGCGCGGCCGTCCTGCTCGCCGTCATCGCGGGATGGCTGGGTTACGGCGCCGGACGCCTCTATCAGGACCCGCGCCTCTCGGCGCCGCTGCGGGTCTCGGTCGTGCAGGCGAACATCGCCCAGGAGATCAAGTGGGTCCCCCGCTTTTCACAGAACATCTACGACAAGTACGTCCTGTTGACGCAGATCGCCGGGCTCCGGGATGAGCCCGACGTGATCGTCTGGCCCGAGACCTCCTTCTCGGACTACCTCGAGGTGGGCGTAAACGATGGGCCGCTCGCCGAGCTGGTCCGCGATATCGGCCGGCCCCTCTTTGTCGGGGCCATCCGGCTGGACGGCCTCGATTACTTCAACAGCGCGCTCCTGTATGTTCCCTCTGGAACGCCCGCCGGCCTTTATGATAAACTGCATCTGGTGCCGTTTGGGGAGTACCTGCCCGGCCGCCGGTATCTGCCGTTTTTGACGGACCTCGTCCCTATCGAGGACTTCACGCCGGGCCGGGCGCCTACGATCTTTTCCTTGAAGGGCGAACACTGTCCGTCGATACGGGCGGCCGTCCTCATCTGTTTTGAGGACATCTTTCCGGAGCTGGGCGCAGCGTTCGTGCGCCGCGGGGCGGACTTCCTGATCAACATGACCAACGACGGTTGGTTCAAGGATACGGCGAGCCCCTTTCAGCATTATCAGGCATCCGTCTTTCGCGCGGTCGAAAACCGCGTCTACGTGGTGCGGGCGGCCAACACCGGGATCTCGTGCATCATCGACGACGCGGGCCGGCGGGTGGCGCGCGCCGAGGACGCCGCGGGTAAGCCGACCTTCGTGACGCAGACGCTGGGGGGCGCGGTGTATAAGACGGGCCGCCGGGCGGCCTACACGTATTTCGGCGACGTCTTCATGGGGCTCGTCCTTCTGGTGAACCTGGCGGGGTTGATGGTCGGCGTGCGCCGCAAGAGAGAGGGTAAGGCATGAAGAGGCGTTTTGGGATGGGGGGGGCGGTCCTTGTCTGTGTCCTCGCACTGGCTCCGGCGCCGTTGCGCGCGGACGTGGGAGAGGAGCGGCGCGCCCTCGCGTTGCACTACTACCGCGGCGTCGTGTACTTTGAGGCGGGGCGCCACGACAAGGCCCTCTCGGAGTTCCGCACCGTCGCGGAGACAGACCCCGAGTATAAATCCATCCAGCAGTATCTCAGCAAGACGAGGGCCCTCCTGCAGGCGCACCGGGCCGACGTCCTGGGCATCGACGAGCGGGAGATCAAGGGGGCGGGAACAGACCTTTATTTCGTGGGCAAATCTTTCTATGAGAAGGGGGACTACCGCCGCGCGGCCGAGGCCTTTAAGGCGGTCCTGGACAAGAATCCCGAGGATAAGTTCGCAGCGTATTACGTGCGGCTCTGCGAGGAGGCCCTGGGCGGGACGGTCGAGACGGTCATCGACACGGCCGGTGCGCCCTACACGGTCGACGAACCCGGGGTCCTCGAGCGCTGTGTCGCCTACATGAAGGACGACATCGAAGAGCAGCAGGAGCAGATGGCTTTTTATGAGACGCGCGCCAAGCGGCGCTTGCAGCGCGACGAGATGATCCGCGAGAAGGAGAAGCTGCTCAAGCGTCAGGAGGCGCTCCTCGAAGAAGAGAAAAAGGACTACCTGACCGAGCTGCGTCTTTCCAAGAAGGCCGAGCGCATCAGCAAGCAGGCGGAGAAGTGGCGCTCGATGCGGGAACGCCTGGAGTCCAAGGAGCCCGGGGTGCCGGCGGCCTTGACGGAGTACCCCGTCTTGGTCAACCGGGGCGATCAGTATTACGCGCGGATGCAGGAGGCGCTGCGGACCAGCCGCTGGCATTCGGCGGGCCTGAACGCCATCAGCGCCGCCACCGCGTATTGTGATGCCGTCCTCGTCTATCATCACGGCGTCAAGAGCACGCATCCGGTCCGCGGCAACCTCATGCGCCTGTTGACGGACAAGATCCGGCGTGCCGATGCGGCGGAATACAGGGAGTACATGTGGAGTATCTTGAGTCTCCAGGTCCTTGTGCAGGACGAGGGGCGGCCGATCAGGCGCTCCGAGGCGCTCTTTCTGGCCGATAAGGCCACCAAGGTCGTGGAGTGGTGCCGGACATTCCTGCCTTAGGGGCCGGGTTGTCCGTTTCGAGAAACGAGGAGTCCTATATGAAGATCCTATGCGTGGGGTTGGTCCTGTGTCTGTCTCTTGCCGCCGCCGGAGCGCTTTGGGCGGCGGACCCCGTGGCCATCGAGGTCCACTACCAGAGCGGGGTGAAGTATTTTAAGCGCGGGCTCTATGATAAGGCGATCCAGGAGTTCGAGAAGACGCTCCGGATGGAGCCGCAGCACGAGGAGGCCCGCGCGTACCTGGCCCAGGTGCGCGAGCTGCAGAAGGCCCACCGGCCGGCCGAGGCGCGGGCGAGCCAGGACGCCGAGGTCCGCAAGCTTTACGACGAGGGCCGGCGCCTGTACCGCGCGCGGGATTATGAGGAGGCGATCGAGGTCTTCAACAAGATCCTCTCCATAAAGCCCATCGACGACTTTGCCTCTTATTATCGCGAGCGCAGCGAGATCCTGCTCTCCAGAAAGATAGCGCGGGAGAAGAAACAGGAAGCGCGGCGCCGGCGCCCCGAGGAGAAGAGGGAGGCGCAGGAGGCCGCCCGCAAGAAGAAAGAGGCGGCCCCCCCCGCGAAAAAAGAGGCGCAAGGGACCGTCACGGCAGCGTTGGACGGCGCCGAAAGCCCTGCCGCGTCGCGCGAGAGAAAGCGTCAGGAGAAGCTGCAGCTCAAGGAGGAGCGGCGCCAGGAAAAGCTGAGGCTCAAAGAGGAGAAGCGGGCCCGCAAGGAGAGCCACGTCAGGGCGAAAGAGGAGAAGGCCGCCGCGGCCCAGGAGCGGCGCGAGCAAGAGGAGGCCCGCGCCCTGGACAAGCGCGCGGCGAACAAGAGGCTTCGCGAAGAGCGCCGCCAGAACAAGGAGCGCTTCCTCGAGGGCGTCAAGGCCTACGGCCGCAAGGAATACAAGGCGGCGATCACCGCCTTTAAGGACGTCATCAAGGCCGAAGAGAGGACGGGCGCCCTCTACACGCGTCCGGCCAACCGCCTGATCGACAAATCGAGAAAAAGACTGGAAGGAATGGGCAAAGACATCGCGATCTGAAAAAGTGAGACAAACAGCCAGACTCTTTGTCTCATTTTTGAACCGCGAATTTGAGACAAAGAGTCAGGCTGTTTGTCTCATTTTCAGGCGACAGGGGTGCGGGATGGAATGCAAGATCGAGATCATCAGGATCAAGAAGCCGGAGAACGTCAACATCGTCGTCGGCCAGGCCCACTTCATCAAGACCATAGAGGACCTCTACGAGGCGTGCGTGACGGCGGTGCCCGGCATCAAGTGCGGTATCGCCTTTTGCGAGGCGTCGGGCGCCTGCAAGGTGCGCTGTGAAGGCACACACGAGGGATTAAAGAAGCTCGCGGCAGACCAGGCCCTGGCGGTCGGCGCCGGCCACACCTTCTTTATCGTTTTGGACGGCGCCTTCCCGGTCAATATCCTTAATGCGGTCAAGGCCGTCCCCGAGGTCTGCCGCATCTTCTGCGCGACGGCCAACCCTCTGGAGGTCGTCGTCGGCGAGACCTCCTCGGGCCGCGGGATCCTCGGCGTCATCGACGGCGCGGCGCCCAAAGGTATTGAAGAGGACGCCGACGTCCAGTGGCGCAAGGATTTCCTGCGCAAGATCGGATACAAACGTTGAGGAAGAAAGATCTCGTTCGCAAGTTGAGCTACGGCTTGGGGCGTTTCGCGATCGGTCTGTGCGACGCGGCGGCCCGCATCGTGCCGCTGTCTTTTTTATACGGCCTGGCGCGCGTGATGGCTTTTTTAGGCTATCGGTTGGCGCGCCGGCACCGGGATATCGCCCTGGAGAGCCTCGCCATGGCCTTTGGCGACACGAAGACGCCCGAGGAGATCCGCGGCATCGCCCAGGAGTGTTTTTATTCCATGGCCGGCACGGCGGTCGAGTTCTTCATGTTCATGAAGCACCCGGAGCGTATCCGCAGGTTCGTGTCCATCGAAGGCCTGGAGAATCTGGAAAGGGCCCTGGCGGCCGGCCGCGGGGTCGTGGCCGTGAGCGCGCACTTCGGGAGTTTTCCGCTCCTCCTCTCGCGGCTGGCACAGGAGGGGTGCCGCGTCCACACGATCCTGCGGCACATGCGCGACCCGAACCTGGACAGGCTTTTTGAAGACAAGCGCCTCCAGATGAACGTCGGCTCCGTGTACACCCAGCCGCGTCCGGAGTGCGTGAGCAGCTGCCTTCGGATCCTGCGCCGCAACGAGGTCCTCTTCGTCCAGCTCGACCAGAACTTCGGGACGGGCGGCGTCTTCGTCGATTTTTTCGGGGTCAAGGCCGCCACCGCGACGGGGCCGATCGTCTTTTCCCTGCGCACGGGCGCGCCCTTGGTGCCGATGTTCATCCGCCGCATCGAGGGGCCCCGCCACCACATCGAGATCCTGCCGCCCCGGGAGATCGGGCCGGGGCGCGACAGGGACGCGGCGGTCCATGCCGTCGTCCAGGAGCTGACGACCGTCATCGAGGAGTATATACGCCGGTATCCTCACGAGTGGGGATGGATCCACAAGCGCTGGAAGGCCCGGCCGAAAGGAGAAAGGTGACATGGCTGTTTCAAAAAAGGCAAGGTCCGTGTTGAAGATGTTGATCGGATTGGGCGTGGTGGTCCTGGGGGTCATGAGCAGTATCGCTTTTCTGCCGGAGCTCAAGGAGGTCGTGCTGGGGATGCTGGGGCCGGTGTTGGTCCTCGTCGGTCTCGTCATGGTCGCCGTCGCCAAGGAATAGGAAACCCCGGCTCGCGGGCGAGCGAGAAGGGTAAATCAGGAGGAACAAGTATGTCAACGTTTTCGCAGGCCCTCGTCCTGACGCGGGGGGCGTCGTGGACGAGGAAGCTCTTCGCGGTCGTCAGTTTTTCGGTGTTGCTGGCCCTGGCGTCGCTCGTGAAGATCCCGCTCTTCTTCACGCCCGTGCCGGTGACGCTCCAGACGCTCGTCGTGCTCTTGGCGGGCGCCTGTCTGGGGCCGGTCTATGGGGCCTTAAGCGTGGGGCTGTATCTGGCCTACGGGCTCCTGGGCGTGCCGCTCTTTGCCGGCAGCGCGGCCGGCGCCGCGTATCTGGCCGGTCCGACGGGCGGGTATCTTTTAGGTTTTCTCCTCGCCGCCGTGTGCGTGGGGGCTCTGCGGCGTGCCGTGCCCAAGCCTGTTTTCGGACTGAATTATCTCGTCATGCTCGCCGGCATCGGCGTCATCTACGCGTGCGGGGGTCTATGGCTTTGCGTCGGGTACGGGTGGAACCTTAAGCAGATCGCGTTGTGGGGGATTTGGCCGTTCGTGGGCCTTGATACCGTCAAGGCCTTCCTCGCGGCCGTCCTGAGCCGGCAGGCTCAAAGGGGGTAGGATGAATATCGGCACGTTGATGAGAAAAGACGTCCGTACGCTGACGCCTGAGACGTCCGCTCTGGAGGCCGTGCGTCTTTTGCTGGAACAGAAGATCGGCGGTCTGCCGGTCGTGGACGCCGCACACAGGCTCGTGGGGATCTTTACGGAGAAGGACGTCCTCAAGGGCATCCTGCCCAGCTATCTCTTCAAGGTCGGGCACTTCATCTATCAGAACAGCCCTCAGACGATAAAAAACAAGGTCGTCAAGTTGGGGCAGCTCAGGGTGGTCGACGTCATGCGCCGGGATGTCGTCAAGGTCAACGCCGAGACGTCGGTCAGCGAGGTCGCGCACATCATGCTGACGCAGAACGTGCGCCGCGTCCCCGTCGTCGACGCCGCCAACAGGATCGTGGGGATCGCGGCCCGCTCGGACGTCCTGGGCCACCTCTTGGGCAGTCAGGGATCGTGAAAAAGAACTTTTTCAAGATGGCGACGCTGCTGTTGGGGGCGCTGACCGCGGGCTTTGCCGCCCGCAGCGGCGGCCTGAATTTCCACCAGGCCCTGTCGGTGGGCATCTTCTCGGCCTCCATCATGGGCACGCTCTTCTTCTGGGAGTTCCGCCTGAGCTTCGCGTTCCTGGGCAGTTCCCTCCTCTTGATGACGAAGGCGATCGACCTGGACAGCTTCCTGCGTTTGACGACGCTCGAGGTCGTGCTCTTTCTGGCGGGGATGATGATCGTCGTGGCGCTCCTGAAGGACTCCGGTTTCTTCGCCTGGATCGTCGCCCGGATCCTGCGGGTGCGCCGGCTGACCGGAAAGAAGTTCACGTTCCTCATCATCGCCATCTCGGCGGTCCTGGCGTGCGTCGTCGACGAGGTCACGTCCATCATCTTCATGGTGGCGGCGATCCTCGAGATCTGCGATTACTACGAGGTGGACCCGGTCCCGTTCGTCATCATCTCGATCATGGCGACGAACATCGGCTCGGCCGCGACGGTCCTGGGCAACCCGATCGGGATCCTCATCGCGACCAAGGCGGGCCTGAGCTTCGAAGATTTCATCTTAAAGGCGCTGCCGCTCGCCTGCGTTTCTCTGGCGGCGATGACGGGGATCATGTGCTGGTTTTTCCGCCGGCCGATCCGCGAGATGAGCCGGCGCCTCAATGAGCTGCAGGCGGACGAGATCCTCCTGCGGTTGATCGCCGTGCCGATGGACCGGCAGCTGCGTATCGGCATGGGGATCTTCGGGACGATGATCGTGGCGATCGCGTTCCACCACCGCCTCGAGGTGTTGATGGGCCTGGAGCGCAACACGCTCTTGCTGATCATGCCGCTGATCACGGCGGGCATCATCATGATGTGGAAGTCGCACAAGGCCCGCGCCTACGTGGAGCACGGGATCGAGTGGTGGACGCTCTTGTTCTTCATGCTCCTCTTCGCCCAGGCCGGCACGCTCAAGCACACCGGCGCCACGGACATCATCGCGGCGAAGTTCTTGGAGGTCGCGCGCCACAACCCGGCCCTCCTGACGGGGATGGTCCTGTGGGCCAGCAGCCTGGGCTCGAGCCTTTTGGACAACGTGATCGTCGTGGTGACCTCCATACCCGTCATCAAGAGCTTTTTTGAGTTCGGCGTGGGGTATGAGACGCTCTGGTGGAGCCTGCTTTTGGGCGGGTGTCTGGGCGGGAACATCACCTTGATCGGCTCGACCGCGAACATCGTCGCGATCGGGATCCTGGAGAAAGAGAAGCACGTGCGTATCCGGTTCAGCCAGTGGATCCGCGTCGGGCTCGTCGTCGGGCTAACGACCACGGCGATCACGTGGGTGATCCTGACGTTCGTGCCTTATTACGCGCAGCGTCCTTAGGGGAGGCGGGAGATGAAACGCGAGAAGAAGAAGAGACACTATTTTCTGACCGGGCTTTTGATCGTGGTGCCGTTGCTCGTTTCGGTTTACCTCTTCGTGACGCTCTTCAGCTTTTTTGACAACATCCTGGGCCGCTACATCAACGGCTGGGCCGTGGATTACTTCGGCTTCCGCGTGCCGGGCCTGGGGATCCTTTTGTTCGTCATCGTCATCTTCGTGACGGGGTTCTTCGCGACGAACTTCATCGGCCGCGGCCTCGTCGCGTACTTCGAGGGCCTCTGGAAGCGGTTCCCGGTGGCGGGCCGCATCTACACGGCGGCCCAACAGGTGACGCGCTTTCTCTTCGGCTCCTCGATGACCTCCGGTGAGCCGCGCAAGGTCGTGCTCGTCGAGTATCCCCGCAAGGGCGTCTATACCATCGGCTTTGCGACAAAAGAGGCCGATCCCCACGCGAGCGAGAAGGCCGGCCGCGGGCTCGTCAATGTCCTCATCCCGTCGGTCCCCAGTCCCCTGACGGGTTTCCTGGTCCTCGTGCCGCGCGAGGAGCTGATCTTCCTCGACATCGGCGTGGACGAGGCGATGAAGATCATCGTCTCCGGCGGCGTCCTGGACGCCAAGGACACCGTGATGGAGAGACCGGCCTTTTTGCAGGATTAGTCCGCCGATAGATTATCAGGCGCCTGACGGGGAGTTTTAGCTATGGACGCCTTCGGCGTTCATGGTGGCCCAGCGGCTGGAGGGCGACGGCCTGGATGATCTTCAGGACGAGAAGGACGCACAGCGTCATCGGGATGCCGCAGGAAGGGATGAGCAGGAGCGGCGTCACGAAGACCCCCAGACACGCGCCCGCCAGGTCCAACCCATAGAGCTGTCCGGCCAGCGCCGCGTCCGGCGTGCCCGGTCCGCCGAACCGGCGGCGGTACACGTCGTGGACGAGCGGCAATTCCACCCCCACCAAATATCCCGTCAAGAAACCCGTCAAGACAAAGAGCCCGCGTCCCCACGCGCCGGCACCGGCATGGGACGAGAAGATCCCGATGATGAAGAAGGCGATGACCGTCACGAGGGCGGGCGCTATGAGCTCGATGCCGACCAGCGTCCCGACGGACAACAGGCGCCGCGTCAACCTTTTTTCCGAGATGGCGCCTATCGCGGCGCCGGCCATGAAGACGGCGGTCAGGAGCCCCAGCCAGGCATAGAGGATGCCCAGGAAGCTCTGGAAGACCAGGAGCACCGTTATGTACGCCGACATCGAGTAGAAACCCGAGGTGAGGACCGTCAGCTTCAGGAGGCCGGCCTGCCGGCGGCGGTTGCGGCCCAGCGACCGCGCGATGAAAAGATACGCGAGCAGGAGACCTGCCAGGTGCCCGGTCTTGATCCGGCGGAACCCTGCGAACACCATCGGCAGCTTCTTGGAGAACTGGGCGTAGGTGAGCGCCAGGGCGTCGTAAAGACCGGAGGGCCGCAGGTCCGTATTGGGCGCATTGGTCTTGAAGGTGTCGGTCACCATGGCCTCGAACCACCGCCGGTCGTCTTTGTTGAGCCGGAGCTCGAGATACGCCGGGTTGATGAGGCTGGCCGTGATCGCGAGCCGCTTCTGGGCGCCGGCCATGACGGCGGGATCAAACCTTAAGGGGTTCTGGGAGGCCAGGAAGATCGTGGTGCCGTCGCCGGGGATGGCCGCGACGTGGGCGAAGACGCTTTGGAGCGTCGCCATGAGACCGGCGTTGACGCGCCGAAGCGGTTCGCTCAGGAAGGTGAGGGCGCCCCACGTGTCGACCACGAGGATGCCTTCGGGCCCGAGGCGCTCCCGGATGGAGGCGAAGAAGTCCTGCGTGTGCATGCGGTTGGCGGCCAGCGACGTGGGCAGCCCCGTGTGGACGAACGCAACGTCAAAGCGTTTGTCCATGAGGGCGAGCGCCCGCCGGGGGTCCAGGGCCACGACCGTGACGCGCGGGTCGCGCAGCTCCCTCTGGACGCTGGACTCGGGCAGATCACGCAGGAGCCGGATGAGCAAGGGGTCGGGTTCGAGGGCGACGATCTCCTGAAGCGGATACTTCAGGAGTTCGCTCAGGAATCCGCCGGCCGCATGGCCTACGAAGAGGACCCGCCGGCTCGACGGCTTGGCCAGGAGCGGCAGGTGCACGAGATCCTCGACCATTGCCGTGTCCGGCTGCGGCAGGGACAGGATCGGCACGCCGTCGTAGAAGACGTTGAACTGCCCGGCTTTTTTGGTGATGGTGATGTTGCCGTAGAGGGAGTTCTCCGAGGCGATGACCTGGGCGTGGGGCCACTGCCGGGCGAGGCTCCAGCGCTGCAGGCGCGGGGTGAAGGTCAGACCGGCAAGGGCGGCGGCGCACAGGAAGATGGATGTCAGGCGGACGAGGCGGCGCGGTCGCGTCCAGGCCAGGAACGCGAAGGCCACCGCATCGATCAGGCAGACGATGAGGGCGATGGTCGTCGAGGAAAAGAAGCGCAGCAGGACGAAGGTGAAGAGGATGCCGCCGGCAAGCGCCCCCAGGCACTCGAAGAAGTAGGTTTGATTGACGGAGCCGATGCCCCGGTAGGCGAGCGCGAACATGGCACCGTCGGCGAGAGCCAGGACCGAGAGGACGAGCAGGCACAGGAGCACGATGTGGCCCAGCGACAGGACCTGGCCGAGGCCCAGCCCCAAAAGGGGATGGGCCAGGCGCGCCAACAGGAGGGCCGTCGGCAGCCAGAGGGTGAAGAGGAAGAGGCACAGGGTGTAGGCGCGCTTGGTCGAGCGCATCCGGTCAAAGAGGCGCACGAAGAGGATGCTGCCGGTCGCGCTCGACAAGAGCCAGATGCACAGCATGAGGCTCACGGTCAGTTCGTTGCCGCCGAAGACGACCAACAGCTCCCGGAAGAGGAGCGTCTGCGCGATGACCGCGCTCAACCCCTTGATAAAGACCGTTGCCCGGAACGCCCTCGTGAACATGCATTTACCTCCGCCTGTCTCAGCGTGTATCATAGCACCCCGCCGCCCCTTCGTCAAAGTGGCAGTAAAAGACCAGGTCTTTTACTGCCACGAATGTGACAAAAGTGACCAGGTCTTTTTTGTCACGGAGGAAGACTCTTTTCGGCGTGCTTGTGCGCCGGGCGGTTATCATATAATATATAGGTATGCAAAAAGCCGTTTTTTGTTTCATCATCTTGTTTCTTTGGGCGGTGGCGGCGGATGCCGGCGTGGTCATCAAGGGCGAGAAAGGGTCGTGGTCCCTTGAGGTGGACGCCAGGCCCTTTGAGATAAAGGGGGTGGGTTGCGGCGTTGCCCGCGGCAGGAACGGCGAGGATTACCTCAAGATGGCCAGGGGGATGGGCGCGAACGTCGTGCGCACCTGGGGGACGGACCAGGGCACGCAGGCGTACCTGGACCGCGCGGCCGAGCTGGGGCTCAAGGTTATCGCCGGCATCTGGCTCAATTATGTGACGGACGACGGCAAGTTCAGTTACCGCGACGACAAGGAGTACGTGTGGGCCAAGCGCCGGGAGATCCTCAGTTACGTCACGCGCTTCAGGGACCATCCGGCGGTCCTCATGTGGGGGGTGGGCAACGAGGCGATCTTCTTCACGAAGGATGAGGAGGAGCGCCGGGCACTGTGCGCCTTTCTCGAAGAGATGGTCCAGGTGATCCACCGCGTGGACCCGGACCATCCGGTCCTCTACGCCTGCGCCGGCAAGACGGGTTTCAAGTATCTGGCGCGGGACGTGCCGTCGCTGGACGTCATCGGCGCCAACGAGTACGGCAGTATCCGGGCCCTGCACGGCGCCTGGCAAGACGCGGGCTTCGATAAGCCCTATCTCGTCACGGAGTACGGGCCGCCTCTCAGCCAGGACCGGCCCCGCGACGTCAACCGCCGGGCGTCGGAGCCCCAGGACCACCAGAAGGTGATCCTTTACCGGTCTCTCACCGAACAGATCTGGGAGTTCGGCGGGTATAACCTCGGCGGCGTCGTCTTTCACTTGGGCGAGACGTCGCAGGAGAGCATGACGTGGTGGAACCTGAACCAGGGAGAGAAGAAGAGGCCGTCCTATTGGACGATGCGCCGGCTCTACACGGGTGAGAAGCCGCCGCACGGCTTTGTCCGGCTGCGCAAGCTGACCCTCGACAGGTACCGGCGCGTGGCGCCGGGCGCGTGGATCGATGCCCAGATCTGGCCCCTCGGCGAGGAACCGCAGGACGCCGCCGTGTCCTACCGCCTGAGCACGACCAGGGAGGGCGTCCTTGAGTATTACGTCAACGAGTGGGTGCCGGCCGAGGTCGAGGCCCAGGGCCTGACGGCGCGCATCCGGATGCCGCGCGAGAAGGGCGTCTACCGCGTGTACGGATTCGTCGAGCAGGACGGCAGCGTCGTGGGCGCCTCCGCGACCGTGGCGGTGGAATAGATTTGACAAAGTAACGATGCGGTGTAAAATAGAGGACGCATCGAAAACACATACAGGCAGGGGAAGGCAATTGTTCGCCCCGGGGCTCGGGAAGATAAAAAAAGGCGCCCCGGGGTGGTTCAAGGCAAGGCGAGTGAGGTGAACCATGGGCAAAGGTAGGCGCAAGAGGTTGGGCAAGCTCCGGTGGCGCTCCAAGAGGGCCAACCACGGGTCCAAGCCGTGTAAAGGGTAGTTTCCTTCCGACGAGGCCGTCGCGATATGTCGCGGCGGCCCCCTCAAAAACAAAATATAGTGTTCCACACCACAAAAAATAACAACATATAGTATTTTTCTATTGACAACGCTCTTGTCCGGATGTATGCTTTTATCGCGTCCGGGGGCGCAGGGTCTTTCAAAACGACATTTCACGTCAAACCGTTGTTGTGATAAATCTTCCGCATCCATCATCCCGCCCGCGCAGAAAGGAGCCGCACCATGGGGTTGAGACTCTCCGATAACTCTCTCAAGGTCCTCGAAAAACGCTACCTCAAAAAAGATCCCGCCGGAAAGGTGGTCGAGTCCCCGCAGGAGCTCTTCAGCCGCGTGGCCAGGACCATCGCCGGCGCCGACCGTCTCTTCAAGAGGACCGAGAATGATGTCGCGGCGCTCGAGAAGAAGTTCCTCGACATGATGACGGCGCTGGAGTTCATGCCCAACTCCCCGACCCTGATGAACGCGGGCCGCGAGCTCTCGCAGCTCTCGGCCTGTTTCGTCCTGCCTATAGACGATTCGATGGAGAGCATCTTCGACTCCATCAAGCACACCGCCCTCATCCATAAATCCGGCGGCGGCACGGGGTTCTCTTTTTCGCGCCTGCGGCCGCGCTCCTCGACCGTGCGCTCGACCGGCGGCATCGCCTCGGGCCCCATCTCCTTCATGAAGGTCTTTGACTCCGCGACCCAGGCCGTCAAGCAGGGCGGCACGCGCCGCGGGGCGAACATGGGGATCCTGCGCGTGGACCATCCCGACATCATGGATTTCATCGTCTGCAAGGAGAGCGACAAGGAGATCAACAACTTCAACATCTCGGTCGCCGTCACCGAGGACTTCATGCGCCAGGTCACGAAGGACCAGGACTACGATCTCATCGATCCGCATACCGACAAGGCCGTCAAGAAGCTCAACGCCCGCCAGGTCTTCGACCTGATGGTCAAGATGGCCCACAAGAACGGCGAGCCCGGCATCGTCTTCATCGACCGCATCAACAACGCCAACCCGACCCCTTTATTAGGTAAGGTGGAGAGCACCAACCCCTGCGTCGCGGGAGAGACCCTCGTTGCGACCGAAAAAGGGTTGATGACCATCAAGGAGATCGCCGAGAGCTACGCAGGCGGCGGGCTGGACGTCCTGACCGACGGCCGGGTCCTCGAGATCCTATACGGCGCACAGGTTGGTGGTCCTGTGGCTGTCCGAACCGATACCCGCGTCTGTCTTCAGCGGATATCCGCGGCCTTCCGCAGCGGGGTCAAGCCCGTCCTGAAGCTTACGACGGAATCCGGCTATGAGTTGACGGCGACCCCTGACCACAAGATCATGACGACCGGCGGCTGGGTGCCGATGCAGGACTTGAGGCCCGGCGTGCACGCGGTGCTCATCCAGCCGCAGGCCGGTCCTTTTAATGAGGACGATACCCTTCCTTTCGCCGTTGCGAACGAATATCAGGGTGAGAACGGCGTCTCCTATCGGCTCGGTCTTCCGCAGAGATGGAGCCGGGAGTTGGGGCAGGCGCTGGGTTGGCTGGTGGGCGACGGCTGGCTCAGGGATCAGGACAAGAACTGCCGCGCGGGCTTTACCTTCAGCAAAGATGATAAAGATGTCTTGGAACATCTCAAGTCCGTCCTGAACGGGTTTTACGGCGCCGAGATACAAGAAGTCTTAAGAGAGAACGGCGTCCATTATCTTTCCTACCACAGCAAATGCTTTGTTTCGTTCTTCAAGGCCCTCGGCGTCAAGGCCGTGCCGAGCGATGAAAAAGAGGTACCGGCGAGCCTCTTTGCGGCCACCGAAGAGGCGGTGAAAGGGTTCCTGCAGGGGCTCTTCAGCGCGGACGGGACCATACGAGACAACCCAAAAAGCAATAGCTCCTGGCTCGCCTTAACGTCAAAGAGCAAAAAGCTCCTGAAGCAAGTGCAATTATTATTGTTGAATTTAGGTATCAAGAGCAGGCTTTATGATCGAAGCAGAAAGGCCCGGGAGGGCTTGTTTCTTTACACGACCAAAAATGGCGAACGCAAGAGTTATGCGAGTGATGGAATATTGTTCGAGCTAGGTATATTCGGTGAAAGCCGTGAAAGATTCAAATCGTCGATAGGTTTTCTTAATCGCAAAAAGAACGAAAGATTGAAGAATATCAGATTCAAAAAATTTTATGAACAGATATTTCAAGAAAAAATTCTGTCTCTCGACGAAGATGGTGAGAGAGAGGTATATGATCTTACCGAGCCCGTCACGCATTCGATGATCGTTAATGGTGTTGTAGCTCATCAATGCGGTGAACAGCCTCTGTTGCCCTACGAGAGCTGCAACCTGGGCTCGATCAACATCTACGCCTTTCTGAAAGAGGAGGGCGATACGTACGTCATCGACTGGGAGCGCCTGCGCCAGGTCGTGCACCTGTCCGTCCACTTCCTCGACAACGTCATCGAGGTCAACAAGTTCCCCTTGCCCGAGATCGAGGAGATGACGAAGAAGACGCGCAAGATAGGCCTGGGCGTCATGGGGTGGGCGAGCGCCCTTGGGAAGATGATGGTCCCGTACGACTCGGATGAGGCGGTCGCGCTCGGGGAGACGCTCATGTCTTTCATCCTGACCGAGGCGCGCAAGAAGTCGGTGGCCCTGGCCAAGGAGCGCGGCGTCTTTCCGGCGTTCAAGGGCAGCATCTACGACAGGGAGGGCGGCGCACGTCAGCGCAACGCCACCCTGACGACCATCGCGCCGACCGGCACGATCAGCATCATCG
>CAZDLS010000035.1:0-7803 GCA_964506425.1 uncultured Planctomycetia bacterium
ATCGTCTTAAAGGAGAAGGAGGGGGACCGGCTGCTGCCCATCGTCATCGGCTACCTCGAGGCGAGCGCCATCAAGATGCGCCTGAGCCATCTCGTGCCGCCGCGGCCCCTGACGCACGACCTCCTGCAGTCGGTGTTCGTGGCGCTGCAGGCGGCCCTCGAGAAGGTCGTCATCGACAAGCTCGAGGAGAGCACCTTTCACGCCAAGCTCCACGTGCGCGCCGCCGACGGCCGGCAGCACATCGTCGACGCGCGCCCCTCCGACAGCATCGCGCTGGCGGTCCGTGTCAAGGCGCCCCTTTTTGTCGTTGAAGACGTCATCAAGCGGGCCGAGATCCATCCCCAGGAACCTTAGTCCCGCGTCCCGGGCGTCCTTATTGCCCGTCGGGAGAAAGGTGCCGTGGGGCTCCCCCCTTCGGGGGATGTCGCCAGGGAAGGTACGCGAAAGACTCCATGCCATTGAGTTCCAGCGAACACGCGGTCTTCCGGTCGAAGCCTTTTGGCGCTGTGCGGGAAGCGGCCCAGCGCACAAAAAAGGAGATCTATCTCGTCGGCGGCTTCTGGCGGGACATGGCGCTGGGCCGCGGCAAGGAATCGTGGGATCTGGACTTCTGCCTGCCGCGCGGCGCCCTGAGGTTCGGGCACGGCGTCGCCCGCTCGCTTCGGGCGCCCTTCGTGGTCCTGGACAAGGAGCGCGGGTGCGGCCGTCTCATCTGGAACGATAAGGCGCGCGGACGCACCATGACCTTTGATTTCATCGATTTCCGCGGCAGGGACCTGAGGGGGGACCTGCAGAGGCGCGACTTCACCGTCAACACGCTGGCGTGGCGCCTGCCTTTTTCGCAGAACAGCCTCGTCGACCCCTTCGGCGGCCGGCGGGACCTGTCCCGCGGCATCATCCGGATGATCAGCCGTCGGGCCTTTGACGAGGACCCGCTGCGCATCCTGAGGGCCTACAGCCTGAGCGCCCTTTTGGGTTTTAAGATCGAGGCCCGGACCCTGCGTTGCGCGGCCGCCAAGGCCGGCCTGCTCCGGCGTGTGGCCGGAGAGCGGCTGCGCGATGAGTTCTTCAAGGTCCTGCGTGTTGCCGACGCCTCCCGTTTTCTGAAGGCCATGGATGGGGCCGGTGTCCTCAAGGAGGTGATCCCTCAGGTCCGGCTCATGCACCATGTCAAGCAGGGCGGTTACCACCACCTGGACGTGTGGGAGCACACCCTGGAGACCGTCCGGAAGCTGGACGATCTCTTGACGAAGACGCGGCCGGCAGAACCGGAATGGACGGCGTATCTCGATGAGCCCATGGCGGCGGACCGCAGGCGCTATCAGCTGATGAAGATGGCGGCCTTGCTCCACGATATCGGCAAGCCCGAGGCCCATGAGGTCAAGGCCGGCAAGACCATGTTCCACGGCCACGAGCGCATCGGCCGCGTCATCTGCAAAGACGTGGCCCGCCGGCTGAAGCTCGCCACGCGCGAGCAGACGGCGCTCGACACGATGATCTTCTGGCACCTGCGGCCGGGGTATCTCGCCGACAACAAGGTATTGACGCGGCGGGCCGTCTTCCGTTATTTCCGGGACACCGGGGCGGAGGCGGTGAGCGTGCTGTTGCTCGCCGTCGCGGACCAGCGGGCGACGCGGGGGCCGTTGGCGTCCGTCTCCAGCCGCCGGCGCCACGAGAAGGTCGCCTTTGACCTGATGCGGCGCTACTTTGACGCGCGCAAGGAAAAGCCGTTCGTGCGCCTGATCAACGGCGACGACCTCATCCATAAACTCGGGCTTGAGCCCGGTCCCATTTTTTCGAAGATCCTGACGGCCGTCGAAGAGGCCCAGGTGGACGCACGCGTGAAGACGAAAAAACAGGCATTGGCGTGGGCGAAGAGGGTGGCGTTGAAGGCAGCGGCATCCGCCCGCCGCGCTAAGAGAGCGAGGAAGAGATGAATATCAAAGGTCTCGAGGTGTTTGTTTCCTGGGGCGGCGGGGCGCAGGCGGGCCTCGTGCGCAAGAACATCTTTCCCGCCCATCCCCTTCGTGAGCTGAAAAAGAAGGGCGCTGTCGATATCCTGAGCCTCGAGGAACCGGTGCGCGAAGCGACCTCGCGCGCCCTGGATGCGGCGCACCGTCTGAAGATGACGGTCCTTGAGCTGGACGTGACGCCTCCGGACGTGGCCGTCACCTTTCCGCGCCGGGCGGTCGCAAAGATCATCGCCCAGGAGATATACCGTTATGTCAACCGGACGGCCGCGGCGACGCGCCGCCTGAAGAAGGTGGCGATCGCCGTCCCGAACAAGAAGAGCGCCGCCTTTTATGAAGAGATGGCCTTCGGGTACCTGCGGCACGTCTCCACGGCCCTGGGGTGCGGTCCCTTTGTGACGACGGACGCCATCATCGAGGTGGGCGCAGGGGTCGTCCTCGTCAAGCGCCGCAATCCGCCCTTCGGCTGGGCCCTCCCCGGCGGATTCGTCGATCCGGGCGAGAGCCTGGAAGAGGCGGTCCGGCGCGAGATCAAGGAAGAGACGGGACTGACGGTCAAGGGCTTGAAGCAGCTGCGTACCTATTCCGATCCTGCCCGGGACCCGCGTTTTCACACCGTCTCAACGGTGTTCACGGCCCGCGCCACCGGCCGGCCGCGCGCGGCCTCGGACGCGGCGGATGCGCGCGTCTTCAAGCCGTCCCAGTGGCGCAACCTGTCCATCGCTTTTGACCACGGGCTCATCCTCGCCGACTACCTGCGCGGCAAAAAATAGTGGCATAAAGTGACCAGGTCACTTTATGCCGCGAAATGGCAGTGCATGACCAGGTCATTTGTTGCCATCAGGTCATTTACTGCCACGTTTACTGGCACAAAATTTGAGACTTTTTGACCAGGTCAAAAAGTCTCATTTTTTTCGGGAGTCAGGTGGCGATATTGTCTTTCCAGATGTCCTTTTCCTCTTCTTTTTTTCCGGGGGAAGGGGGCGACGTCTTGGCCGCGGCGGGTCTGACGGGATCTTTACGCAGGGCGTAGAGGACGAGGAGGGCGACGATGCCCAGGAGGATGTAGAGGCCGTAGTTCGTGAGCTCGTCAGAGATGGCGTTCATCAGGGATTTTCTCTTTCTCTTTTCTTCGGCCGCGCGCTGCAGGGACGCCTTGTACGCCGCTTCGTAAGAGGGGACGTGCATCTTCGGCTTGAAGGGGTCCCGGTTCGGGTCGATGTTCGATGTGGCGGTCGGGGTGCCCAAAGACGGCACGGAAGTTGCGGGTATGTCCTGCGGCAATCCGGGAACGGAGAAAGACGGCGTCGCCGGCAGCGTCGGCGTCAGCGTCGTCACGGAGGGGGTCGTCTGAGCCGTCGCGTCGCCTTCCGGGATCGCCTGGGAGTCCGTGGTCTTGAGGGCAGGGACCGCCGGGATCGCCGCCGACGTCATGGTCGCCGCGCCCGTCATCCTTCGTTCGATGCGGTGGCTTTGCATCATCTCCCGCGAGGGGTCCTGCGCCTGTCCGTCGGCGGCCAGGGCGAGGGCGAAGAGGACCAGAGGGAAACAGAGTGCCGGACGCATGGTATTTATAAGTCTACCATAGTTTTAGTGCGGCGTAAATGCGGGAAGGTGCGCCTGCAGGGTCCGGTACAATTCCTCCCGGGTCCGCACGGTGCCCACGGCCTGCCGGAGGGCGTGGATGTTAGGCTGCCCCTTCAGGTACCAGCCGACGAACTTGCGCATGATCTTGATGGCGCGTTTTTCCGCGTGTTCGGCGATGGAGAGCTCGATGTGGCGTCTGAGCGCTTGCAGGATGGTCTCAAGGGCGACGGGTTCGGGGAGGCGGCCGTCTTTCAGGTATGCCTCGATCTCCCGGAAGATCCACGGGTGGCCCAGCGCCCCGCGGGCGACGAGGACGCCGTCGCAGCCCGTCTCATCGAGCATCTTCTTGGCGTGGGGCGCTGACAAGACGTCGCCGCTGCCGATGACGGGCACGCGCACCGCCTTTTTCACGGCCAGGATGCTTGCGTAATCGACGGACCCCTTATAGAACTGTTCGCGGGTCCGGCCGTGGACGAAGACGGCCGCCACGCCGCAGTCCTCGGCACGGCGGGCGATGTCAGGGGCGTTCTGTGACGCGGAGTCCCATCCCGCGCGCAGCTTGATGGTGACGGGACGGGTGGAGCGTTTCGCGACGGCCCGCAAGAGCCCTTCGAGCTTCTCGGGTTCTCTCATCAGATGCGCCCCTTCGCCGCGGCGGCAGACCTTGCGCACCGGGCAGGCGGCGTTGAAGTCGAGGATGTCGTAGGCAAAGGTCTCCATGACCTCAAGCCCCTTGAGGACGTAGGAGAGCTCGCAGCCCAGGATCTGGACGCCCAGCGGCCGGTCCGCCGGGTCGGCGGTCAACATCTTCTTCGTCTTCTTGCTGTGGTGGGCGACCGCGCGCGCGTTGATCATCTCCATGAAGGTAAAGCGGCAGCCGTGCTCGCGGCAGATCATGCGAAAGGGGCCGTCGCCGATGCCGGCCAACGGCGCCAGGAGGATGTGGGAGGGTAATGCGAGAGGGCCGATCTTTAGCATGGGGGTATTGTAACACAAAACAGGGCCTTTTCCCGAACGACTTGGGAACAGTTCCCCGAACAGGCCGGAAATTGTTCCGGGGTACCGGCAAGACGGGCTGAATTGACAAAACATCGTCGCCGTGGTAGATTGAGAGTCATGAAAATTCGCCTCGCCCTGAGCGTCTTCCTCCTTTTTGCCGTCACGCACAGCGCCCTGGCCTTCTGGATCTGGACCCCCCAGAGCCAGAAGTGGACGAACCCCAAGTACGCCCCGAAGGAGAGCCCGCAGGAGCAGCTGGTCTTCGCCAAAAGTTATTATGAGGCCGAGGATTACGAGACGGCCATGCGGGAGTTCAGCAAGTTGGTCAAGTACTACCCGGACGCGGTGGAGACGCCGGAGGCGCAGTTTTATCTGGGGCTGTGCCTGGAGGAGATGGGCAAGTACTATGAGGCCTACCAGGCCTTCCAGAAGGTGATCGCCAAGTATCCCTTCAGCACGCGCACCCAGGAGGTGCTGGAACGCGAGTATATCGTGGCGCAGAAGCTCTTGGATTACCGCACGAGCTTTGTGGGCATCAACATGACGGGCGAGAACGCGGCGGTCGAGATCTTCCGGCAGATCATCGAGAACGCGCCCTACGGCAAGTACGCGTCGGCGAGCCAGTACAAGATCGGTCTGGTGAACAAGGCGAGGGGGTTCTTCCACGAGGCGACCGATGAGTTCCAGAAGGTCGTCGACAACTATCCGGAGAGCGAGTGGGCGGAGCCGGCCAAGTTCCAGATCGCCCTGTGCGCCGACCGATCGTCGTTGGGGGCGGACTATGACCAGACGTTGACCGAGGAGGCCAAAGAGAAGTTCAGGGAGTTCATCAAGAAGCACCCCGATGCGGAGCTCTCCAGCCAGGCCGCCGAGCGCATCGAGGTACTGCGGGACAAGGGGGCCGAGTCGCAGTATCTCGTCGGGCAGTTTTACGAAAGACAAAAGGCCTACAAGAGCGCCAAGATCTACTATAACTACGTGATCAGGGAATTTCCACAGAGCGCCTGGGCCATCAAGTCCCTGGAGCGCCTCCAACTTTTGGAGAGGGAGAGGTTGTAGACCATGAGACGTCTTATCGGCGCGTGGATGGCGGCGGGTCTGTTCCTGGCGGCGGGTTGCGGCTACACGACGCGGGCCTTCGTGTCGCAGACGGGGTACCGGACCCTCCACGTCCGGGCCTTCGCCAATAAGGTCGACACCACCTCCGAGGAGAGCGTCGGCAGCCGCTTCCAGACGTATTACCCGCTGTTGGAGAACAGGGTCACCAACGCGGTGGTGGACCGTTTCATCTATGACGGGGAGCTCCGGGTCGTGCCCGAGGACGAGGCCGATCTCGTCCTCTCCGGCGATCTGGTGCATTACCGGCGCGAGAGCCTGCGCGACGCCAACGATGACACGCCCCAGGAGTACCGCATATCGATCTTCGTCAACATCAAGCTCACGGACACCAAGACCGGCAAGGTCCTCTGGGAGAAGACAAACTTCGCCGGCGACACCTCGTATTACACGACGGGCAGCTACGTGAAGAGCGAGGCGCAGGCGCTGGAGGACGCGGTCGCCGATCTTGCCCGCCGGATCGTCGAGACGACCGTCGAGATATGGTAGAGCCCCACGTGACCGTTTTCCTGGGGGGAGAAGAGCCCGCCAAGCACAAGAGGCTCGATCTTCTCCAGGAGAAGCTTTTTCCCGCCGGCCTGCGCGAACTCAACACGACGGTCTTCCATGCGGACGACAGGGACCTGACCCCGGCCCGGATGCAGGAGGTCTTGGCCTGCCTTCCGACCGCCGGGGCGTCCCGGCGCCTCGTCGTCGTCAAATCAGCCCACCAGCTCAAAAAATCCGTCTTAGACGTCCTTTGCGGCGCCGCCCGGAAACCCCCGTCTTCCTGCACCCTCGTCATCGACGTGCCGGACGTGGAGGCCGGGGGCAAGGCCGTCGCAGCCCTGAGCGAGAACGGTGCCCGGATCGTGCGGTTCAGGAGCGAGGTGCCGCCGAACGTCTTTGACCTGGGGCGCGCCATCATGGCCCGCCGGCCGCAGGAAGCCCTGAAGGTGCTCGCCGAGGTGCTGGCGGACCGGCAGAGACCCGAGAAGTTGATGGGGGCGTTGCTTTGGCAGTGGGAGAAGGGGCGGCGGCAGGGGCGGATCTCAAGAGAGGCGTACGCAAAAGGCTTGGCCTTGATGGCCGCGACGGACAGGAGGTTCAAGACCTCCTCGGCCCGGCGTCAAGGCCCGTTGCTGCTTGAGCTTCTCGTGGTCAAGCTTTCTTACTTAACATGAGGGTCAGGCTTGACTTGCGCCGCGCCGCGGTGTTCTTGTGCAGAATACCTTTCGTCACGGCCCGGTCCAGCTTGGCGTAAAGCGTCTTGAGCTGCGCCGTGGCCTCATCTTTCTTGTCGGCGGCGACGAGGGCCTTGTACCCCTTGAGGACCTTCTTGAGGTCGGCCTTGAGGGTCCTATTGGTCCGGGTGCGCTTCTCGTCGATGCGCCGTCTCTTAACGGCTGCTTTTCTCTGTGGCATAAAAACTCCTTTCTCAGAGCACGGAGTTTAACACATCAGACGGGCCGTTGTCAATAGGATTCCCCGGCATGTCCGAACACAGGTCTATTCTTAGATCGGCGTCCGTCATCAGCGGTTTCACGATGCTGTCGCGCGCGACCGGCTTCATCCGGGACATGATCCTGGCCGGGATCTTCGGGACGGGCATGGAGGCACAGGCCTTCTTTGTCGCCTTCAAGATCCCCAACATGTTCCGCGACATCATGGGGGAGGGCGCGGGCAACGCCGCCTTCGTGCCGGTCTTCTGCGAATACCTCCAAAAGAGGCCGCGCCGGGATTTTTTGGACCTCGTCCGCAAGGTCTTCCTGCTCGTGACCGGCGTGTGCCTCGTGATCGTCGCGGCCGGCGTCCTCGCCTCGCCCTTCATCATCCGCGCGGTGGCGCCCGGTTTTGCCGGCGACGCCGCCAAGTTCCACCTGAGCGTCACGCTCAACCGGATCCTCTTCCCGTACCTGTTCTTGGTGGCGGTCAGCGCCTTTTTGATGTCGGTGGCCAACGCCATGAAGTCTTTTGCCGTGCCGGCGTCGACCTCGGTGGTCTTCAACCTCGTCTTGATCGCCGGCCTGGGTTGGCTGGGTTTCGTCGACCGGGGACAGGCCCCTCTCTTGGCCGTCCTGGTCCTGTTGGCGGGCATCGCGCAGATCGTGGTCCAGCTGCCGTCGTTGAGCCGCCAGGGGGTGAGGTTCAC
>CAZDLS010000035.1:7903-13052 GCA_964506425.1 uncultured Planctomycetia bacterium
GGCCGCGGCCGCGGGGCTTGCGGTCAACGTGGTCTTGATCGCCGTCTTTGTCTTTTGGTGGCGCTGGGCCGTGGCGGGCCTGGCCCTCTCGAGCTCTTTGGGCGCGACGGTCAACGCGGCCTGGCTCATCGCGGCATTGCGGCGGCGCCTCGGATTTTCGCTCGGCAGGGCCCTGGGCAAGGACCTGGCGCCGATAGGCGCCGCGGCGATCGTCACCGGCCTTCTCGCCTACGGATTGTGGTATTACGCGCCGCCGCTCGGCGCCCCGCTCGTCAAGATGCTCGTCGTGACCTTCCTGGGCGCCGGGGTCTATATCGGGTTGCTGCGCGCCCTGCGCGTGCACGAGGTCGAGGATATCCTGCGATGGGTCTTAAAGAAAAAATAAGGCGTTTTCCCGACCGCCCCGGCGTGTACTTCATGAAAGACGCGGCCGGCCGCGTCCTCTACATCGGCAAGGCCGCCTCGCTCAAGAAGCGCGTGCGCTCGTACGTCACCGGCCGGCCCGCCTCGCTCAAGACGCAGGTGATGATGGCCCGGGTGCGCCGCATCACGTATGAGGAGCTGGCCAGCGAGGACGAGGCGATCCTGCGCGAGGATGAGCTTATCAAGTTCTACCAGCCGCTCTTCAACGTCATCCAGAAGGACGACAAGAGCTTCCCCTATATCAAGGTCACGCAGGAGGATTTTCCGCGCGTCATGATCGCCCGCCGCCGGCGCCACGAGACGGACGCGGATTACTTCGGTCCCTATACCGACGCGACGACGCTGCGCCAGGCCCTGAAGGTCCTGCGCAAGGCCTTTCCTTTCTGCAGCTGCCGCCGTTTCCCCAAGAGGCCGTGCCTGCACCACCATATCGGGCTGTGCCCGGCGCCGTGTGCCGGCAAGATCTCAAAACGCGCTTACCGCGAGCGCATCCGCCGGCTGGAGGATTTTCTCGCGTCGCGCGACGAGGAGTTGATCGAGGCCCTCTCGCGGCGGATGCAGAAGCTGGTCCGGCGCCAGCGCTTTGAAGAGGCCGCCGGCATTCGTGACCAGCTGGAGGCGCTGGGCCTGTTGATCTCCCTCAAACCGCGGCCGGGGCACGCGGCGCCGGTCCTCGATGAGGATTTCAGGGCCCTGGGGTTGAGGCGCCTGCCGCGCCGCATCGAGGCCTTCGACATCTCGGACCTGCACGGCAAGGAGTCCGTCGGGTCCATGGTGGCGTTCCTGGACGGTAAGCCCGACAAGGACAATTACCGCCGTTTCCGCATCCGGTCGGTGAGCGGCATCGACGACTACGCGATGATGCGCGAGGTCGTCCGGCGGCGCTACAGCCGGCTGAAAGAGGAGGGCCTGCGCCTGCCCGACCTGGTCCTTATCGACGGCGGCCTGGGCCACCTCGAGGCCGCGGCCGGCGTCCTGAAGGAGCTGGGCCTCGCTGTCCCTATAATTGCTATCGCCAAAAAGGAAGAATTGATTTATACTAAAGGCAATAATGCAGCGTTGCGGTTGCGCGCCGGTTCGCCTTTGTTGCGGCTGGTGCAGCGCGTGCGGGATGAGGCGCACCGTTTTGCCTTGAAGTACCATCGGTTGTTGCGCGGCAAGCATGCCTTCGAAGAGATATAACTCGTTGACAGACTTTGAGAAAGCGGTGTACGGGGCGGTCCTGGAGATCCCGCCGGGCGCGACCCGCAGCTACGCCTGGGTCGCGGCCCGCATCGGCCGGCCCGGCGCCGCCCGCGCCGTGGGCAATGCGCTCCACAAGAACCCTTACGCGCCCATCGTGGCGTGCCACCGCGTCATCGCCGCGGACGGCTCCCTGGGCGGCTACAGCCGGGGCCTGGGCAAGAAGAAGGCCCTGCTGGAGAAGGAGCGCCGCCTCGCGGCCAGATCGAAAAACGCACGAGACTGACGGGTCGGTCCTGTCCGTCTCGCAAAATTGAGACAAAGAGCCAGGCTGTTTGTCTCACTGTTTGTCTCAAACCAGGCTGTTTGTCTCAAACACGAGAGAGGGGAACATGAATACCATCGATGTCCTGCGTATCATGTGCGAGCGGGATGCCTCGGACCTTTTCCTGAAGGTGGGTAATGTCCCGTACCTGCGGCTCTACGGCGAGCTGGTGCCCTTGTCGGATTTCTCGGCCCTGACGGTCGGCGACATGCAGGGGTGCGCGCAGGAGATCATGGATGAGAAACACAAAGAGATCTTCCAGCGGGAGATGGACGCGGACTTTGCCATGGACATCGAGGGGCTGGACCGTTTCCGCGTGAGCATCTTTTTTCAGCGCGGGATGCCGTCGATCGTCATGCGCCGCATCAAGAAGAACGCCCCCCGCTTTGAGACCCTCAACCTGCCCGAGAAGGTCATGCAGGGCCTCTCCCAGGAGCGCCGGGGCCTCGTGCTGCTCGCCGGCCAGGCGGGGCACGGAAAGTCCACGACGATCGCCAGCATGATCGAGTACATGAACCAGAACGTCTCGCGCCACATCCTGACCGTCGAGGACCCGATCGAGTTCACCTTCACGGACAAGAGGTCCGTCATCAATCAGCGGGAGCTCGGTATCGACGTCGCCTCCTATCCGGTCGCGCTCAAGCAGGTGACGCTCCAGAGCCCGGACGTCGTCTTCATCGGTACGATCCGCGACCTCGCGACGATGAACGCGGCGCTCATGGCGGCGGAGATGGGGATCCTCGTGTTGAGCACCGTGCATACCGTCAACGCCGCCCAGACGGTGCAGCGCCTCATCAATTTCTTTCCGCCCCACCAGCACAACGAGATCCGCATGATGCTGGCGTTCCTCCTCAAGGGGGTCATCTCGCAGCGCCTCGTGCCGCGCTGCGACGTCGCGGGCCGCATCCCCGCCCTCGAGATCATGACGCTGACGGCGACGATAAGCCGTCTCATCCGCGAGGGCGCGGCCGCGGACGTGACGCGTTTTCTCGAGGAGGGCGACCTGTACGGGATGTGCAGCTTCAAGCAGAGCCTGGCACAGCTCGTCAAGGACAATAAGGTGACGGCGGAGGAGGCGTACAAGTACGCCGACAGCAAGGAAGACCTGGAGCTGGAGATCAAGGGGATCCGCCGCTTGCAGAGGTAGGAGCGCGGCCTGGCCGCTCTGGGGCCGTCGCCGGGGATCCCCGGGCGGCCCTGACGTACAGAAACGGTGAGCCTATGAGAGACGAGATCGCGCGCAAGATTGAGGTCGTCAAAGAGACGCTGGAGCGGCTCAGGGGGTATCTTTGACGTCGACGCCAAGGATAAGGAGATCGCGGGCCTTCAGGAGCGGATGAGCGCTCCGGACTTCTGGTCCGCTCCGGCGCCGGCCAATAAGGTCGTGCGTGATCTCAAGGCGCTGCAGTCCGTCGCCCAGCCGTGGCATAAACAGCACGGCCGCATCACGGAGATAGAGGAACTCTTCGGGCTCTCCGAGGGCGAAGACCCTTCTTTCCTGGGGCAGCTCAACGATGACCTTGAGGGGCTGCGCCGGGAGCTCGACCGGCTCGAGTTCTACGCTCTCCTGTCGGGCGCGTTCGACCGCAACGACGCCATCCTCAGCATCAATGCCGGCGCAGGCGGCACGGAGTCCTGCGACTGGGTATCGATGCTCTTGCGTATGTACGCGCGCTGGGCCCAGGCTCACGAATACGAGGTAACGGTCACCGATATCCTCTCCGGCGAGGAGGCGGGGGTCAAGAACGTCACGGCCCTGGTCAAGGGTGCCTACGCCTACGGCTACCTGCGCGCGGAGGTCGGGGTGCACCGCCTCGTGCGCATCTCTCCCTATGACGCCAACAAGCGGCGCCACACCTCTTTTGCCTCGGTGGACGTGATCGCCCAGGTGGAGGACGACATCGTCCTCGAGATCAAACCCGAGGAGCTCAAGACCGACGTCTACCGCGCCGGCGGCAAGGGGGGTCAGCACGTCAATACCACGGACTCCGCGGTGCGCATCACCCACCTGCCGACGGGCATCGTCGTGCAGTGCCAGAACGAGCGCTCCCAGCACCAGAACAAGCAGGTCGCGATGAACATCCTGAAGTCGCGGCTCTACGAGATGAAGCGCCGCGAGCAGGAGGAGAAGGCCGCGGCCGCCTACGGCAACAAGCAGAAGATCGAGTGGGGCTCGCAGATCCGTTCCTACGTCCTGCACCCCTACAACATGGTCAAGGACCACCGCACGCAGCACGAGACGGGGGACGCGTCCGGCGTGCTCGACGGTAAGATAGACCCTTTCATCGAGGCGTACCTGCGCCGCAGCCGTCTCAAGGGATAAACGATCCATGCTCAAGTTCATCGTCGACAAGATGACGGGGACCCAGAACGAGCGGGTCCTGCGTTCCATGAGACCGCTGGTGGCGGCGATCAACGCCCTGGAGCCCGAGATGCAGGCGCTCCCGGATGAGGCGCTTGTCGGCAAGACCCCCGCGCTCAAGGCGCGGGTCCGGCAGGCCTTCGAGGCCGCGGGGTATGAGGGGGCCGACGAAGAGGCGCGCAGGAAGATGCGGCACAAGGCCCTGGACGATCTCCTCGTGGAGGCCTTCGCGGTCGTGCGCGAGGCCTCCCGGCGCACCATCGGCCTGCGGCCCTTTGACGTGCAGCTCATCGGCGGCATCGTCCTGCACCGGGGCGGTATCGCCGAGATGGCGACGGGCGAAGGCAAGACGCTCGTGGCGACCCTGCCCGTGTACCTGAACGCCCTCCTGGGCCACGGGGTGCACGTGGTCACGGTCAACGATTACCTCGCCCGCCGCGACCGCGAGTGGATGGGGCCCATCTACGAATTCCTGGGCCTTTCCGTCGGCGTCATCCAGCACGACATGATGCACGAGGACAAGCAGGCGGCGTACGGCTGCGACATCACCTACGGCACGAACAACGAGTTCGGCTTCGACTACCTGCGCGACAACATGCGGCCCGCGGCCCGCGACGACGACCGCTATCCCAAGCAGTTCCAGCAGGCCCAGGGCAGGCTGCACTTCGCGATCATCGACGAGGTGGACAACATCCTGATCGACGAGGCCCGCACCCCGCTGATCATCGCCGGACCGGCCCACGACGACGTCACGCGCTACAGCCGCGCCGACAAGATCGCCCGCCAGCTGCGCAAGGACGAACACTTCGAGGTCAAGGAAAAGGAGCACACGGTCCACCTCACCGACGAGGGGGTGC
>CAZDLS010000035.1:13062-15199 GCA_964506425.1 uncultured Planctomycetia bacterium
GGCCAGGACCCCCCTCATCATCTCGGGGCCCACCGAGGACTCGGTGGAGAGGTATCACGTCATCAACCGCATCATCCCGCAGCTCAAGCGCCGCATCATCCTCGAGAAGGACGAGATCGACGCCAAGTACAAGGGGATCGACCTTGCCGAGGGCTACGACGCCGTCGTCGACGAGAAGAACCGTACCGTCAACCTGACGGAGACCGGGATCACCCACTGCGAGAAGCTCCTGGGGGTCGCCAGCCTCTACGACGACTTGGCCGGCGAGTGGGCCCACCATATCACGCAGGCGATCAAGGCGCACGACCTCTTCGAGCGCGACGTCGACTACGTCGTCAAGGACGGCAAGGTCATCATCGTCGACGAATTCACGGGACGGCTCATGCCGGGCCGGCGTTGGTCCGACGGCATGCACCAGGCGATCGAGGCCAAGGAGCGGCTGCGCCTCGAGCGCGAGAACCAGACGCTGGCGACGATCACGCTGCAGAACTACTTCCGCCTCTACGAGAAGCTCGCCGGCATGACGGGCACGGCCTTCACCGAGGCCAACGAGTTCAAGCAGATCTACAAGCTTGACGTCGTCGTCATCCCGACGAACCGGCCGCTGGAGCGCACCAACCATGCCGACTGCATCTTCAAGTCCGTGCCCGGCAAGTTTGAGGCGGTCGTCGGGGACATCAAGGAGAACCACGCCAAAGGCCGGCCGGTGCTCGTGGGGACGATCTCCATCGAGAGGTCGGAGATGTTGAGCGACCTGCTCAAGCGCGAAGGGGTGCCGCATCATGTCCTCAACGCCAAGTACCACGAGATGGAGGCGCACATCGTGGCCCAGGCCGGCCGCCACAAGGCCGTGACCATCGCCACCAACATGGCGGGCCGCGGCACGGACATCGTCCTGGGCGGCAACCCCGAGTACACGGCCAAACAACTTCTGGCGGCGCAGAAACTCGACCCGCGCGCACCCGAATACAAGGCCGAATACGACAAGGTCCTCATACAGCTCAAGCAGCAGGCTCGGGAAGAGCACGGGAAGGTCGTGGCCGCCGGCGGCCTGCATGTCATCGGCACCGAGCGCCACGAGGCGCGGCGCATCGACAATCAGTTGCGGGGCCGCAGCGGCCGCCAGGGCGACCCGGGCAGCTCGCGCTTCTACGTCTCGTTGTCCGACGACCTCATGCGCCTGTTCGGGTCGGAGCGCATGGTGACGATGATGGAGCGCTTCGGTTTCGAGGACGACATGGTCATCGAGCATCCGTGGATCAGCGGCCAGATCGAGCGCGCCCAGCGCCGCGTCGAGGAGTACAACTTTGAGATCCGCAAGCACCTCCTCGAATACGACGACGTCATGAACAAGCAGCGCGAGATCATCTACGCGCAGCGGCGCATGATCCTGGAGGGCGAGGACTTAAAGGGGTATCTCTTCGAGATCCTCGCCGAGGTCGTGGACGAGGTGACGGCCCGGTACTGCCCGTCCTCGCTGTCAGCGGAGGAGTGGAACTGGCTGGGGCTGGAAGGGTGGGTCAAACAGCGCCTCGGGCCGCACTTTCCTTTTGATAAAGCGAAGCTGGAGACGATGAGCGCCGAGGAGGTGCGCGCGGCGCTCGAGGCCGACGCCCGCCTGTACTACGAGACCAAGGAGGCGTCCCTGGGCAGCGAGCACGCGCGCCACCTGGAGCGCATGATAATGCTCCATGTCATCGACAGCCGCTGGAAGGACCACCTCTACGCGATGGACAGCCTCCGGGAAGGGGTCCGCCTGCGCGCCTACGGCGGCCGCGACCCGCTGATCGAGTATCAGCGCGAGGCCTATGACATGTTCGCGGACATGATGGCGCGCATCAAGGAAGAGGCGGCCGAGCTCCTCTTCCGCGTCCAGATCGTCGAGAAGGGCCCGGTGAAGAGCGTCTTCGGTTCGGTGCCCCAGCACGTCGAGCATAAAGAGTTTTCGGGGTTGTCCCGCGAGGCGGCGCTGCGGCGCCAGCGCGCGCAGGAGGCCGCGGCCGCAGGCGAGCGAAGCGAGTCCCCAAGGGGCGCCTCCCCGGAAGCCGGGGAGGAGGCGCCGCGGCCTGCGCCCGTCCGCCATCAGGGTCCCCGGGTCGGCCGCAACGACCCGTGTCCCTGCGGCAGCGGCAAGAAG
>CAZDLS010000036.1:0-14754 GCA_964506425.1 uncultured Planctomycetia bacterium
TTCAGGTACGTGAGCAGCTTCTTGAAGCTCCGTGACTCGTTCAAGAGCTGCGAGCTCAGGCTCGCCGAGAGGTAACCGTCCATCGTCTCGTAGGCCTGGACCTTGCCGTCGATCTCCGCGTTCACGAGAGAGGACGCCAGTCTCACCTCGACGGCGTAATCCCCGCGGCCGCCGTTAAAGAAGATCGAGAGATCACCGAAGGGCAGGCACTTCAAGGAGCGGATGCCCAAAAAGTCCGCCACCGCGTTGAGGATAGGATTGCGTTCGATCTCGCCGTTCTTGACGAAGGCCTGGCCCTTGACCCGGTCGGCCTGGCTGTTGTCGAAACGCAGGTCACCGTCGAGCTGTCCCCGCGTCAGCGTCGAGGCAGGGGACGAGGTCTCGGCATACTTGCGCAGATTCACATCGCGCACGTGGAGCTCCCCCCTGGCAAAGAACTCTTCCCGGGAAGGCGTGAAGGACGCCTCCCCTTCCAGGTTGCCGCCGTAACAGTTGGCCTTGACGTGCTTCAACCCGAAGCCGTCGGGCTGCTTGCGCAGGACGCCGAAGAGATACTCGAGCTGCGCCGCCCTCTGAAAGGAACCCTGCGGCGTCGCGGCCGCGCCCCCGGCTGCCAAAATCTTCATCCCGACGTCAAGGGTACGTGCATACAAATACAGGTCCTCGTCGTATCCCAGCCGCAGATCCCTGAGATCAAAGCTCAGCTGCTGGATGGTGTCGCGGCCGCCGGCATAACGCACCGAACCGCCGGCCGCGCCGCGCAGGTGATCCCCCTTCCAATCAGCCTGCATGTGCCAGATGACCTGCGGCGCGCCGGCCACCTGGGAGAGCGACGCGAGCGACAGGTCCAGGTGCGGCTGCGCCGCGGCCGAGAGCGTCAGGTCCGCGGCGAACGGCACCCCGTTCAAGTCGAGGCGCAGGCCCTCGCCCGAAAACCGGTTGTCCGAAAAGACCGTTTTCCCGTTCATCCCGGAAAAATAAAGGGAGTCGAAAAGGGTCAAGGCGCCGTTCTTGAAGTTCACGGTGAGGGCCGTCTGCGGCCGCAAGAGCTCTGCGCGCATGACGCCGACGAGCTCCAGAACGCCGCACGCCCGCACGTTGCCGCGGTTCAAGGCCGGCATGTCTTCCAGGAGGATATTGGGCAACTCGAGCTTCAGATCGATGACAGGCGCCGGACCGGCGATACCTTCCACGGTCGCGGCGCCAAAGACCTTGAGGCGGGCGTTGCTCAATTCGATGGGCGCGATCTCAAGGCGGTCTTCGACGCGTGAAGCCTGGAACTCGTAATCAAAGGGCCTGGTGAAGCCGCTTCCCTCAAAGACGTCAAACTCCGGGAACGCGGCGCAACGGACCTTTAAAAGGACAAGTCGGCCGCGCAGGGTGTAGAGCTCGCTGTTGACGGCGTTAAGGTACCCGGAGACGTTGAGGGTGACCGTGTTGTCGAAGGCGACGTCGCGGCAGACGAACTGGAACGTGTCATAAAAAGCCAGCGGCATCTGCCAGCGGGAGAGGTGCCGGCCCACCTCCACCAATTCGGTGAAACGCGCCGTGACCAGCTTGAGCGTCGTGATGCGGACGTTCTTGATCCGCAGCGGCCGGCGCACGTACGAGACCCCCTCAAACCCCACGTCGATGCGGTCGGCGTCAAAGAACGGCTGCGACCCCCGGTGGATCGTGACGCCCGTAAGCGCCAACCCCCTGAAGACGTTGAACGAGACGCCCCGCACGCCCAGGGAATAGGGCGTCGCCGCGGCCATCTGGCCGCGGAGGATGCCCAGCATCCGGACGGCCAGGAGCGTCCCGGCAAAGTTCACGGCGAGGATGACGAGAACGGCCCCGGCCGCGCCATAGAAAAGTCCCCGGCGCGCCTTACGGGGAGAGCTCGAGGAAGAGTTTGTCATCGCGGAAGACTTTTATCCGATCGACGTAGTCGTAAACGAGGTAGGCGTGGTGGAAGAGGGACTTGTACGAACGTGGAGACTTCTTGTCATAAAAGACAAGGAAGAGCGGCTGCGAGAAGAGCTCCTTGCGGATCTCTTTCATGAGCGCCTCCTCCTGCTCGTTCAAGGCGGCCTCGCTCTTGAAGGTCGTGATCATCTTGTAGATAAGGACCTTGGCAAAGACGATGCCCTTGTCCTTCGGATGCTGGCGGACGTACGAGGAGAGCATCTTGATGGAGTGGAAATAATCGTTGTTATCATAATAATACTCGCCGAGCGCGAACATCGACTGCGGGGCATAGGGGGAGTCCGGGGCCTCCTCGATCACGCTGCGCAGGTGGACGATGGCAAAGTAGGTCTGGCCGTCTTCAAAGGCCGCCACGCCCGCCCGGTAGCGGTCCGCCGACTCCGAAAAAGAGGCGCACCCGCACAGGCCCGCCATGAGCGCCAGGACGAGCAGAGAGGAAAAAACGGTGTTCTTCATGAGACCCATTATACCCCCCGAGGCGTTAAAATCAAATATTATGCCAGCCGGGCCTCGATCCGCGCCGCGCGGCCCGCGCGCACGACCGCGGCGTGCGGAGCCGGTATCGTGTCGCCGGCAAAGGAATGCACGCACCCGTCTTGCGTCAGGAGCGAGACCGACCGGATGCGCGCCCCGGCCGCGCCGAACGTGTTCTTCCTCTTCGGGTTGTGATAAATGACAGGGGTCTTGCCCAAAAAGAGAAAGGCGAACCCGCCGGCCGGCACCTCGAGGAACGCCCCCTCCCCCAACGGGACCCGGCGGCCGGTCTTGGTGAAGAAACGCTTGTGCAGGACAGGCGCCAGCCTCAGGCAGAGCGCGCCTGAGGCGTCGGTGAAAAAGGGCCGGGGGCCGACGTTCATCAGGAGCCACATGTGCAGGAACTCGGCCGTGGAACCGCTCAGGCGGGCCACAAAACCCTGACCGTGCAGGGACGCGTCCGCGTGGACGCTCGAGACGATGAAAGACGAATTCTCAAGGATGCTGCGGCCGTACACCCGGGGCTCCTGAAAGGGGATCAGCGCGCGGTCCATCTCCTTATAAAAGGCGTCGTGCAGGCCGTTGCGCAGGAGCTCGAGGAGGAACTTGTACTCCATATGCAGCCATATGGACTCGTTCTCGAGCCAGCCGGGCGCAAAGGCCTTACAGCGGCCCAGCTCGTGGCTCTCGTCCTTCAGCGATGCGTTCACCCGGTACATCCCCAGCTTCCTGTCGTAAAGGGGTCCTTTCTTCACGGCCTCATAGAGCGCCGCGGCGCGGCCGGTCTCGACGCGCATCGCGTGGACAAAGCCCTCCAGGAAGAGCGGCAGCCTCCTTGGCTCGAACCGGCGCACGGACACGACGGGACGGCCGTCGGCATCCGCCGCGGTCGCCGTGTCCACGGCGGTGTAAGAAAAATACGTCGTCAATCCCTTGCCCCGGGGCGCGCGCGCCTTTGCCAGCCCCTCGTCGAGCTTCTTGAGCGCCAGATCGAAAAAGGAGAGGCAATCCCCCCACGTCTGATGCGACACCTCTGCGCTCACACCCCTGCGCACCGCCTGCCGGAAGGTCTCTTTGGCGGCGTGCGACCGGTCCCAATAATCATGGGCGCTCCGCCGCGCCTGCAAGATATCGCGCAGCGCCTCAAAGAAGCGCGCCGCCTCCTGCGGCAGCGCGATGCCCTGTTCGGGCCCCACCCCGCACGCCCCGGCCCATTCTTTAAGCTTCAGGATCAGGCGTTTGATCTCAAAGGTCTCGCTCACGGAAGAGCCGAAGAGCGCCGGCAGGCCGTTCAAGGCGTCATACCAATTGGGTTTCTCGGCCTCCATCTCAACGCCCACGCCGGCGGGGTCGAGCGTCGCCAGCTTGTTAAGGAGGAGGCACACCAGCTTGGCCGCGAGCGTCGTCCGCAAGACCTCCCCGTCGCCGTGCCGCGTGCGCACGCAGTGCTTCTCGTGACGCCGGCGGCGGATGAGCGCCTCCTTCTCCTTGTCCTCCCCGAGGCTGTGGCGCTGGCGCACCCGGCCGCCGGCCACGACATACCTCTCGCTGCGCGGACGCACGAAGACGTGCGTGTCGAAATACGTGAAGGTGGCGTCCTCGAAAAGGAGCGACCGCATCCGGTCCGGGAAGACCGCGAAGAAACTCTCCAGCAGGTCCGTGTTGTACGTCCAGTGGTCGGACCAATACCCCTCGCCGAACGCCGCCTCGGTGACCGGCTCCGCGAGACCGAGCAGCCCCGCGGCGAACTCCTCGCGAGGACAGGAGAGCGCGACTCCCTGCTCCTCGAGGTGCCGCAAGACCCCGCCCAGCCCAAAGGGCTCCTCAAGGAGGCGGGCCAGCTTCTTGGCCTCCCTCTCATCCAGAGACGAGGAAAACGGGCTCTTCAAGAACTTCTCCCGCGGGATGACGAAGCGCTCTCCGCGCAGGACGAGAGGGTTGTAGCCGTCGAGCTGGATCAGGTTGAGGAACATCCGGACATTGCCGTCGCCGACCGCCGGGTGAAAGAAGACGTCGCAGCGGCGGTTCTGGTCGACGTCGCGGTAATTGCCGTCCCCCTGCGAAAAATACGTCGGCGCGACCCAAAAGCGGTTATAGTCCCTCTCGAGGTCGCCGTGCTTGCGTGAATACACGTAGACGCTCCGCTGCGTCCCGTCGGCCGGCAGCGACATCGGAAAACCGCCGCGCAGGATGTTGTCGAGATACGTCTGCTGGGCGTAACGGTCAAAGGCCGGCTCCCCGCTCACGGTCAAAAGGCGCTCGAGGATCGCGTCGCAGATCCGCGCGTTCGCACGGCGCTTGGCCGCGATGAAGGCCTCATCGATATCTTGGATCCGGTGGCGCGCGACGTCGTCGGCGTCAAAGACGTGGCCGACGAGCGAGGTGAGGCGCCGCTCCCGGCCGGGCTTGAGGACCCAGGAAAAATGCGTGAAGGCGCAGGGCGTGATGTTCTGGGCGACCTGGCGGCCGGGGAAGGTGAAGCGGCCCGGCCGCGCGAAGGCCAACGGCAGGCTCAGGTCCGTCACCGGGCCGAAGACGGCGCGCGGGTCGACGATGATCCGCCGGCCCGCAGACCCTCCCTTTTCAAAAGAGGTATAGAAATTCGCGCCCCGGATAAAGGCGACCTGCGCCGTATCGCTCGGATCGGTCGTCAGCTTGAAGAGCGGGACCCCCGCATAGCGCTCGTCCACCGCCATCCAGGCCTCGAGGGTGCGGCCCATCTCCTTCAAGAACCAGTTGGAGACCCCGTAGGGCAGGATGACGCTCAACCCGTCGAGGCCCGTGAGGCGCAGGGTCTTCTTCTTCGAGGTGTTCCTGACCGTCAGCGTCCGCACGAGGGCCGCGTAAGGCGCCTGGGGCAAAGTGAAATAGTCGACCTGCGTCTCGAGGTTCAGGCGCGCGTGCGTCTCGGTCAGCGTCAGGCTGTCGGGCCGGATGCGCATCTCGTGCGCGACGGCCGCGTCGGTGAGCGAGCGGCCCGGCGCAAAGGGCTCGTAAAAGGAGCCGGCCGGGCCGGTCTTAAGGAAGGTCCTGAACCCCTGCGTCGGCGTCAGCTGATACGCCTTGTTGGCCGGCAGGAACTCCATGATCGCGCCGTCCTTGGAGCCGGTCCCGACGCTCGCGATGCACTGGCCGCGGTTGACGTAAAAGGCCCACAGGGGGATCCCCCAGCAGCCGGCGATGCCCGGAAAAAAACTCGACCAGGGCTTGGTCCGGTTATAATCCTTGATGAGGAAGGTGCCGTCCTTGTCCAATTTGTACCGGATCACGCCTCAGGACTCCTTGTCGAGGATGTCGATGAAGACCTTGATGACCTGCGGGTCGAACTGGGTGCCCATCCCCTCGCGCAAGATCTGTACCGCTTCTTGCTTCGGTATCGCCTTGTGGTAGGGCCGGTCCGAGGTCACGGCCTCATAGACGTCCACGGCCGCGACGATGCGCGCGCCCAGAGGGATCTCCTCCCCCTTGAGGCCGCGCGGATACCCTTTGCCGTCCCAGTGTTCGTGGTGGCCGAGGATGATGGGCACGATGTCTTTCAGGAAGCTGGCCACGGAGATGATGTCCGCGCCGATGACGGGGTGCTTCTTGACCTCCTCGTACTCCTCGGCGTTCAGCTTGCCGGGCTTGAGCAAGATATCGTCGGGGATGCCGAGCTTGCCGATGTCGTGCAGCATGGCCGCCCGGCGCACGTTGTCCACCTCCTGGTCGTTCATGCCCATCTTGCGCGCGAGCTGCTCGGCGTAATCGACCATGCGGTCGCAGTGCTCCTTCGTGCGGCGGTCCCTGAGCTCGATGCTCTTGGCCAGTGAATAGACGGCCTCCAGGATGCTGCGCTCCGAGCGCACCGCGAAGAAAGAGAGCTTCTGCTTGACCGAATCGATGAAGCGGCGCCGGTCGTCGTCGGTGACGCGGTCGAGCGCGCGCTCGCCGATCTCATGGCCGTAGGAGGCCACGCCGTCGCCCCCGCGCTCCTTGACGCGGTAGATGCTCTCCTCGCCCGCGTCGATCATCTCCTCGACGGAGAAGAGCGGGTCCTCGGGGTAGCTGACCACGCCGAGACTGCCCTTCAATCTGATGAGCGTCTCCCCGCCGCCGAAGTTGCGGGTGCGGAAGAGCTCTAAAAGCTTCGTCGCCACGCCCAGGGCGTCCCTGCGGTTGGTGTCCGGCAGGATCACGGCGAACTCCTCCCCTCCCCAGCGCGCGACGACGTCGTTGCTGCGCAGCTCCGTCTTGAGGAACCGCGCCACCTGCTTGAGGATCCGGTCCCCGAACTCGTGGCCGTAGCTGTCGTTGATGGACTTGAAATAATCGATATCGATCATCATGATCGACAGCGGCGAGAGCGCCCGCTTGGAGCGCTCGAACTCGGCGCTGAGGCGCTCGCGGAAGTAACGAAAATTGAATATCTCCGTCATCGAATCCTTCAGCGCCAGCCCTTCGAGCTTATCCTTGACCTCGTTCAGGCGCCGCTCGGCCTCGACGCGGTCCGAGATGTCCACGTCCATGCGGTAGACCTCGATGACGCGCCCCTGCTGGAGGATGGGGAAGACCGACGAATAGACGGTGAGGAGGCGGCCGAACTTGTTCTTGATCTGCCACTCGCGCGGCGGGGTCGGCCGGCCGGTCTCCTTGATCGACTCAAAGAGCCTGCGGAACTCACGGGCGTCCGCCTCGTTCAACAGGAGGTCCGGCAGGTACTTGCCGATGGCCTCGTGGCTCGTGAAGCCGTAGAGGACCTCGGAGGCATAGTTCCACTCGAGGATCTTGCCGTCGAGAGAGAAACCCTGGATCGCGATGTTCGGCGTGTTCTCGATGACGGACTCGAAGCGCTGGTAGGCGGAGGCCATCTCCTCCTCCATCCACTTGCGCTCCGTCACGTCGATGACGATGTACTCGAAAAACTGGGATTCGCCCTCCTCACCCTGGACGGCGCGGCCCGACAAAAGGACCCAGATCGAACGGCCGTCCGTGGCCTTCAGCCGCATCTCCCTCAAGACCGAACCCTTCTGTTTCAGGGCCGTCTTGAACTTCTCGACGTCCTCGCTGTTGACGCAGATGTCCGTGAAGGAAAGGTCAAAGAACTCCTCCTTCTGGTATCCCAACAGCCGCAGGAGGACGTCGTTGACCTCGATGAAACAGCTCTTGTTGCGCGAGAAGAGTTCCCGGCAGAAGCCGACCTCGAGGCTCGTCATGGCCACCGTCAGGTCCTCGTTCTGCCGGCGCAAGGACCGGCCCACGCGCTGAAGGTACGCGACGTATAAGAGGAGCGCTGCCGCCACCGTGTATTGGAAGATAAGCAGGTGCGTGGGGATCGCTTCGGCGGGCACCCCCATGCGCGGGATCCACCAGACGAAGGTCCATCCGATCTGCCCCGTGGCGCGCTGATACGGCACGAAGGCGAACAAAAGGAGGATGACCCCGTACACGAACAGGTTCAGGAAGAGCCGCGTGCGCTCGACGCGGGACGTGAAGACCTGTTTTTTCTTGTCGATCCAGTGTCCCATATCTACTTGACGACCCAGTCTCCCGATGACTCCTCGATCGGCGTGCCCGCGGCCGCGTCCTTCTGGATGCGGTCGGCAAAGACCTTGCCCGTCTCCTCGACAGAGGTACGGTTCTTCTTGGCCACGTACTCAAAGATGACCAGCCGGTCCTTGTTCTCTTGCTCGATCATCGCCAGCCTGCCCGGATCGAGGGAGGTCTTCTCAAAGACCTCGACGAACCCGTTCTCGTTCTCGCCGATGTACCCCTGGGAGGCCAAGAGAAGGATCTGGGACCGCCGCGCCTTGCGCCGCTCGATGGCGACGACGACCTCATCGGGGAAATCGGAGAGACCACCGGCATAGGCACAGGGGACGATCCGGTCCAGCCAGCTCGTCTTTGGGACAGCTGCAGCCCCTTCCTTCGGGGACCCGGCGATCAGGTCCTCGATGGAGTCGACGTCGCGGGCCACGTGCTGGTAGACATCGACCCGCATGCTGACATCCAGCTTGATGGGATCCTTGGACTCAATGTTGACGCGCGCGCACCCCACCACCAAGACCATCAGAGCGCACCACTTCATCGCGTTTTTCATGACCTCATTCCTCCTCTGGACCGTGCAAGACGACCTCTAACTGCCGGGACCCGGCAGGGCCCTCTAACATAAAGTCCAGCTTGACGTTACGACCTTCCTGACTAAAGACAATCTCCCCCCTATCATAATGGTAATTCTTCAAATTTTCAACGACTATGTTGCCGGCCTGCTGTCCCACCCCGGCCCCCTTCAGCAGCGAGACATCCGCCACGTACAGACGGCCGCCGCTCCCGTTCTTGATCGTTCCGCTCAGGACACGGCACAGACCGTCCTGAAAGACAACGTCGAGCCGGCCGCCATAGAGGCCGGTCGCGTCCAGCCGTTCGCCAAGCTTGAGCGCCTGGATGAGCTGGGCGACATCAAGACCCGCGACAAAAACCTCCCCCTTAGCGTCAAAGGAAGACGCGGCCAAAGAGGCATCGCCGGTCACCGTGACAGACCCGCCCAGGAACGTCCCGTTAAGGTCGACGCCGGACAGACGCTGTGCCGAAAAGACCGCCCGGCCGGTGATATCCGATATCTCTTTTTCGTAGACAGACACCCGGTCGCACGTCACAGAGAGGCGCAACGGCTCCTCACCGGGCAGACGCCCGGCGCGCACAACCCCCCCTTCCAGCAAAAACCCCGGTCCTGACAGACGGTCCAGCGCGGCCTCGGCGCTGCGCAGGACGCGCTGCGGCGCGACAAAGGCCTGCCACGGGTCAAAGGATATCCGAAGATCCTCGACCCGTCCGGACCAGACCTGCTGCGCACCGACGGGGAGCTTGAAGGCGATGGCAGCGGCGGCCGCCCGGCGTGGGCCAAGGTCCAGCCCCTTGACGACCACCTGTCCCTGCGGATAGGCGCGCTGGATATACCGGTCAAGGACCCAGAGGGCGAGCCGCTCCTTGACGAGCAGGCCGGCGGCGACGACAAAGACCAGGATGCCCGCAACGATAAGGCCGCGGCGCCTTGCGAGACCGCGTCGCTTCATGGAGGATCTCTTCATCGGACGGTCGTTCCTTATCAACGACGGATGGGGCGCAACAGGACCTCTTCGTCCTTTTGGGGCATGGTGACATCTACCCCTTCGGCCGAGAGCGCATCGTAGAGAGCGCGCGTCTCGACCTCGTCGCCGTGGACGAGGAAGACGCCTTGGCCGGGGTCGGCCTCCCGGGCATAGCGCACGAGGTCATCCCGGTCCGCGTGGCCGGAGAGGGCGTTGATGACCGCGACCTCGGCGTTGAGCTCGTACTCCATCCCGTAGATGCGCACGACCTTCTCCTTGTCCACGATGCGCTTGCCCAGGGTGTCCCGGGCCATGTACCCGACGACGAGCACGGTATGGCGCGACTCCGTGATGGTGTTCTTTAAATGGTGCAGGATGCGGCCGGCCTCGCACATGCCGGAGCCCGCGAGGATGATCATGGGCCGCTTGTCGACGTTGAGCGCCTTGGACTCGGCCTGGTTCTGGACATAATGCAGGTTCATGAAATCGAAGGGGCTCGCCCCGCCCTTGACGAGTTCCTTGACGTGCCGGTCCAGGTAGTGGATGTTGCGCCGGAAGACCTCTGTCACGCGCGTCGCCAGCGGGCTGTCCACGAAGATGGGTATCGACGGGATGCGCCCCTCCTTCAGGAGCTGCGCGATGCAGTAGATCACTTCCTGGGTGCGCTCCAGGGCAAAGGCCGGGATGATGATCTTGCCCCGGCGCGCCACCGTGCGGTTGATGACGTCGCAGAGCGTCACCTTGGCCTCCTCGACGGAGGGGTGGACGCGGCTGCCGTACGTCGACTCAAGGATGAGGTAATCCAGATCGCAGAGCACGACCGGGTCGTTCAACATCGGCAGCTCCTTGCGGCCCAGGTCCACGGCATAGCCCAGCCGCAGCGTGCCGGAAGCGAGCCGCACCTCGAGGAGCATGACGCTCGCGCCCAGGATGTGGCCGGCGTCATAAAAGGTAACGGCCGTGTCCGCCGTCGCCTGGAAGCGCTGACCGTAGTGGAGCGGGCGGAACTTCCCCATCGCGCGCAGCGCGTCGCGTTGCGTATACAGCGGCCCGCGCACCTCCGGGACCTCCCGGCCGTGCTCGCGGCCGCGGCGCGGGGAGCGGGCCTGGCGCGCCAGCTTTTTGAGGTAACGGGCGTCCTCTTCCTGGATGTGGCCGCTGTCCGCGAGCATCAGCCGGCACAGGTCGCGCGTCGCAGAGGTCGCAAAGACCCTGCCGCGCAGGCCGCGCCGCACCAGCGTCGGGATGTTGCCGCAGTGATCGATGTGGGCGTGCGAGAGGACGAGGGCGTCGACATGCTGGGGCTGGAAGGCAAAGGTCGTGTTGACGCGGTAGAAGTCCGCGCGCCGGCCGTAGAAGAGCCCGGCGTCGATCAAGACGCGCGACTTAGGCGTGGTCAACAGATGCGAGGAGCCCGTCACGGTCCTCACCCCGCCCAGGAACTGAAGCCGGCAGCGATCGCTTTCCCTTCGGACCCTCTTCATGGGACCTCTTCGTAAGACTTGAACTGCTTCTTCTTCAGCGTCGGCACAAAGAGGCGCTCCGGCGCCGGCCGGCCGTCCTGCGTCAAGAGCTGGTCCAGCATCCCCTCGATCGAAGGAAAGTCCAGCGACCCGTTGTACTGGGCGCGGATAAGACCATTGCGGTCCACGAGAAAGACCGCCGGCACCATGAGCCGGCCGTACGCCACCTTGATCCGGTTACCGCTGTCCAGGATCACGGGGAACGCGACGCCGCAACCCTGCAGTTTCTCCAAGACGTAAGGAGCCGACTTCTCAAGGCTCTCCCAGGTCGGCGAATGGACACCGATGACCTCCAGGCCCCGGGACCGGTACGTGCCGTGCAGGCGGTTCATCTGGAGGATGGCCTTGCGGCAGTTGACGTCGCCCGCCGACCAAAAGAACAACATCACGACCTTGCCGCGCAGGGCCTTGAGCGAAAGCTGCTCGTACGCATGGGTGTTGAACGAGACCGTGTGCGGGATCTCCGGCGCCCGGCGCAAGGAGGGCGCCGCGCACCCGGCGAGCGACGCCGTCAACGACAGGCACAAGACCCAAGACACGCTTTTCACGGGACGGGGTATCGGGGCGGCCGGGAGAGCTCGCGGCACAGGGCGTTCACCTCAGCTTTGAGCGATGCGATCTCTTCTTCGTAGCGGGACTTGAGGTCCTCGTGGAACCGGACGGACTTCAGGAGCGCGCGGAAGGACTCGCGTTCGCGCTCCTTGACCGCTTTGCGGCGCGTGACGTCGATGCCGATGGCGAAGCTGCCGATGACGGCGCCGTCGCGGCCCGTGACGGGGATGCCGGACCAGGAGACGCAGCGCCGCTCGCCCCGCTTGGTCTTGAGCGTCCACTCGACGTCCTTGAAGGACGTCTTGACCGCCGCGCCGATCGTCTGCATGACGTTCTGGCGGTACGAGGCGTCGGGGTAAAGGCGTTCGACGATGCGCGTGGGCCCGGTCGCCTCAGACGCGGAGTAACCCGTCAGCTCCACCGCGGCCCTGTTCCAGATAAGGATCTCCCCCTTGGCGTCGAAGGCGACGACCGCCACGTTGGCCGCCTCGACGAGCTCCTTGTAGATCCCGATGTCGCGATCGAGCAAAAATCTCATGCGGTGTCAGAGGGCGAACTGCGACTTGAGGTCCCCGCTCGTGGCGATCTCGACCACCTCGATGACGCGGATCTTGATGATGACGAACCGCTCGGGCAGCTCCAGCTCGACCGGCGGGGCCTGCCCGCCGGAACGCACGTTGAACAGGATGCGCTGGACGGTGAAGTCGGTCTTGATCTTCTGGAAATCCTCGGCCAGCGCCTGGAACTCCTGTCCGCGCTCCATGACCGTCGCCGTGCCGTTGAGCTGGTACCCCGTGAAGGTCTTCTCGTCCATCAGGCCCAGCGAGACGCGCGGGTTCCCCTTCAGGTTCGTGTAGGTCGTGCCGATGACGTGGTCCACCAGGTACACGACGTTCTTATCGACCTTGGCGATAAGCTTGGGCGCGACATTGGGCATGCGCTCCTGGTTGCAGGTGGCCACGCCCACGAACCGCCCCTTTGACAAGAACGGCAAGAGCTTCTGCAGGAGAAGCTCCCCTTGCTGCAACGAAAGGTCCTTGACCGCTCTTTTCTTCATGGAGGTCCCACCTTACTTTGAGACTTTTTGACCAGGTCTAAAAGCCTCGCTGGAGGGGCACAGGGCTGACAGGACGCATGCGCCGCAGCGCGGGGCGCGCGCCGTGCAGACGCGGCGGCCGTGCAGGATGATCCGCAGGCTCAGGCGGCCCCACTGCCTCCTGGCGCACAGCCGCATCAGGTCCTGCTCGACCCGCACGGGGTCGTCGTGGCGCGTCAGGCCCAGGCGCCGGCTCACGCGCAGGACGTGCGTGTCGACCGCGATCCCCTCGTTCCTGCCGAAGGCGCCGAAGAGCACGCAATTGGCGGTCTTGCGGGCCACGCCGGGCAGCGTCAGGAGCCCTTCCATCGTCTCCGGCACGCGGCCGTCGAAATCGGCGACGATCCTCTTCGCCGCGGCGATGATGTTCTTCGCCTTGCTGCGGTAGAAGCCCGTCGAACGGATGGCCTTCTCGAATCTCCGGGTATCGGCCCCCGCGTAATCCTCGAGCGTGCGATACGCGCGAAAAAGGTCCCGCGTCACACTATTGACGCGCGCGTCCGTGCACTGCGCCGAGAGGACCGTCGCCACCAGGATCTCCAGAGGCGTCCTGTGCTCCAGGGCGGTCCTCGGCTGCGGGTACGCTTTTTGAAGCAAGGCCAGTATCCGGCGGTCCCGTCTGTCTTTTGCGTTCACGGGGAAATCGGGTTACGGGACACGGGGGTCTCTTCAGCCGGTCTGCGGCGACGCCCCCTCCTTGCCGGGTTGCAGGCCGCGGTGCGTGCGCAAGGTCACCTGGATCATCTGGACGAGCTGATCGAAGGTGTAGTTCTTCGCGAAGAAACCCGACACCCCCAGCTCCTTGGCGCGCGTGATCTTGTCTTCGCTGCTGAACGCAGCCGTCACCATGATCACCGGAAGGTCCTTGTCAAAGCCCCTGAGGCGGCGCAGGGCCTCCAGGCCGTCCAACACCGGCATGTTGATGTCGAGGAAGACGATGTCCGGACGGTTGCCCTGGATCATCCGGAGGGCCTCTTCGCCGTTGACGGCCGACTCGACGCCGTACCCGCGCGACTTGAGCCAGAAGGCGATCGGCTCGGTGAAGTCCGTCTCATCGTCCACCAAGAGAACGTGGATAGGTTTTTCTTCTGTCATGGTCCTTTCCGTGTCCTTATCATGTATGGGCGGGGGGCACAACGGGCAAAACGAAGCTGAACGTGGTCCCCTGTCCCTTCTCGCTCTGTACCCCGATGCGTCCTCCGTGGCGTTCCACGATCTCCTTGGCGATCGACAGCCCCAGGCCCGTGCCGCTGACGTCCATCTGGCGCCGCTCGCCGACCTGGATGAACTTCTCGAAGACCTTCTCCAGATCCTCCTGGGCGATGCCGATGCCCGTGTCCCGGACGCTGATCTCCACGTGCTGACCGCCGCGGGAGACCGCCTCGACCGTCACCGTGCCGCCCTGCGGGGTGAACTTCAGGGCGTTGCTCACCAGGTTGTTGAGCACCTGGACGATGCGGTTGACGTCCATCGTCACCGCCGGCAGGCCGCCGGCGACCTTCTGGACGAGCTGGATGCCTTTCGAGTTCGCCCAGCTGCTCAACGACGAGCAGACGTCGGCGACCATCTGCTCGACGCTCGCCGGCGCGAACGCGATCTCCATCTTCCCGGCCTCGAGCTTGGAGAGGTCCAGAATATCGTTGATCAAGGCGTACAGGCGCTCCAGGTTGCGGCGCGCGATATCGAGGAAACGCGCCTGGTCATCGTTGACGGGGCCCGCGGCCTTCGTCAAGATGACGTCCAGCGCCTTCTGCGTCGCCACCAGCGGCGTGCGCAGCTCGTGGGTGACGGAGCTGACGAACTGCGACTTGAGCCGGTCCAGCTCCCGCTGCTTGGTGACGTCCGTCAGGACCGACACCATGCCGACCGTCAGGCCGTTCTCGTTCTCGACGAGCGCGCTGCTCGAACGGATGATCTTCTTCGTCTCGGCCTGCGCGGAGTCGAGCTCCACGACCCTCTCGCCCTGCCCCTTGACGTCCTGGACGAGGGAGACGACCTCGTTGCCGCTCAAGTCCTGGGTCAGCATCTTGCCGACCTTCTGCTTCTTGTCGACGCCCAGCAGCTTCTCCACGGCGTC
>CAZDLS010000037.1:0-5471 GCA_964506425.1 uncultured Planctomycetia bacterium
GGAGGGCCTCCTGGTCTCCGAGATCTGCTTCACGCTCCTTGAGCCCTCGACAGACGGCTTCATCGACCTGCAGGTCACGGCGAAGGGCCCGGCGGATGTCGTCATGCCCCGTCGGCCGGTCACGGCTTCGAGCAGCCCGGTCTCAGTTTCCGGGGCCGAAGATGTCGCCAGCTCGCCGGCGGCCGGGGGGCTCGTCAATCACGGGAACGGGGTGAAGCGGCGCGTGCGCGCCGAGGGCGGGATCGGCGCCGTCGCCGCCCGGTTCGGCGGCGTGATCGCGACAGAAGACTACGCGCAGCTTGGTATCTTTAAGAAGCATCTGAGAATCTTGAGGAGGCGCGGCGTCACGCTGATGAGGGGGCCGCGCGACCTGGGCGTGGCGGCGTATACCGGAGGCGGCAGGGTGTTCATCTTTATCCCCGAAGGCGCTTCGCAGGACGAGATCAGGGGGGCCGTCCGGGATGTCCTTCGCCGCGACGAAAAGGTCGGCCCAGACGTCTCCAGAGCCGTAAGCTATCCCAGGCTGCCCGGCGTTGATGAGTTTCCCTTTGTTCCGGTGACGGGGAATCTCGCTGTCAGGTTGTCCGTTGAAAAGAAAGGCCTTATCCTCTTGCCGGATTGGAGACTGCGGCATCCTGACGGCGATCATGAGATGTACATACTGAACCCCGGCGCCATCAAGATCGACGGTATATACTATCTGGTCCTTCGTTCCGTCACAACCAGGTACGTCTCCCGGTTTTACCTGGCATTGAGTAGAGACGGCCATCACTTTGAAAGATATGCCACGCCCCTATATCCCCTTCCTTCGGGGACCGGGACCGTCCCGGGCCAGGGCGTCGAAGATTGCCGTCTGACGGTCTTCGATGAGTTTCCGGACCGGATATTCATGATTTTTACTTACTGCGACGGCAAGCAGGCGCACCTCGTTGAAGATGTGATCAGCGTCAAAGATTTCGTCGCCAACAAAAAAGACGGCTGGCGGGGCATGCGCTATATGACCCCAGGCCTCCAGGATAAGAATGGCGTGCCGATCCCCGGGATAGGTCGACCCACTATCTTGAATCGGCCTGAGCGAAAAGACGGCAAGTTGGAAGGAAGAAGCATCCATATCGCCAGCAAAAAAGATTCTCGAAGGGCGACGCCCTGGGTCGACCACGGCATCGTCCTATCTCCCGAAGAAGGGCACTGGGTCGGCCCGGGCGTGGTCCGCAGGACAGAGGTTGGGCAGCTCCTTTATTATCACGATGGCTGCTTCACCGGCCCGGAGGGGAAAAAAGGCACGCTCCGGCCGAGGCGTTATGTCATCAAGGCCGCCGTCCTTGACGAAAAGGCCGAAGAGGTCATCCACGCCGACAATAGAGTCTTGATAGAGACGACACCGGAAGAGACGACGGCTATCGAGGAGGCCATCGGCTACGATTGTTGGATGAAAAATGTAGCATTTCTCAATGGCGTGGTCGGAAAGAACAGGACAGGACATAAAATCGTTCAGGAGGGTGATGTAGACCGTCTTTTTGTCAGCATCAACGATACGGCCATAGGGCTTGTGGAGGCCGAGTATGAAGGATTGAGATTTCTCGGGGCGGCCTCCTCGCCGGTAACAGAGGGACGGTCAGGGGATGAAGAGGTTCAGCGCGATGCCGAGTTCGCCTACGAGTTCTGGGAGAAGCTTGAGCGGCTGTTGCAGGAGGCCGGCCGGCAGAAGGATGCGGCGGCCGTGGAGTTCGGGGCGGCGCTGTGCGTAGCCGATCTTTTGGAGAAACCGATGGACCGCCTGACGTCAGCGGCCGACCCGTTCAGTACCTATTTCTATAAAAAGTTTCCCGGCGGGGTCGCCCAGCTGAAGGGTCATATCCTGGGGCTGGCAGGGGATGAAGGCATCGACGCGGCCCTCGTCTGGAACATCGCGAACGGTTTTGCCGTGATCCTGAAGGGCAACATCCTCGTTGACACGGCGCGGGGGGCTATCGACGAAAAGATACAAAGCATCGGCGGCGAGGAGGCGGATGCGGAAGAGAACTTTCAGCAGGTCCCCGATGTGCTGCGATCGGTCCTGGCCCAGAGGACCTGCTGGAAAAATATCGAGGCCCGCTACGGTTCCTATTCGGAGATAGCGGCCCAGCTTCACTTCTTGACCAAGCTCTTCGACACCGCCCAGACCGAGCTGGATAGGTGGGCTGCCGTCGCCGAAATGTACCCGGCCGACGACGCGCAGGGCGGATCCGCCTCCTCCTCCGCCGCAGGCGGGCCCGCCTTCGGCGTCTCCTCGTCGGCGTTCACCGGTAACTCCACGGACCTGGTCAAGAGGACCTTCCGCCGCAGGGTCGACGAAAAAAGGATCGACATCTACCCTCTCAAGTCCTACGGACAGGTCGCGGTCAGGGCGCAGATCACCAGGAGGAAGTTCGAGACCATGCGCATCGCCTGTTATGAGTTCGACTACGAGGACATCCCCGATGATCTCAAGTTCGGCGACCTGAAGGACCTTCAGGAGGTCTCGGTCTTTGAGATCGGGCCGTCTAAGGAGGGCGTGTTGATGGTCGTCTTCTCAACCCAGGCCCGGCGTGTCTTTGAGGAGTATTTTCCCAATCTGGAGTCGGCAGAGTTTTACGCGGCCCTCCAGGTCATCGGCACCCACGAGCTGGCCGAGCTGCACGGCAAGCCGCACGAGGAGGCTGTCAAGCTGCAGAAGCAGGTGAACCGCTATGAGCTCGTGCGCGAGCCCATCGAGGCCTTCCAGGACCGGGAGTACAGGGTCCTGGTGGTGGCCCAGAGCCAAGGCCGGGGGGTCGATGAGACCTGCAGGATCAAGTACCTGAGCGACGGCGGGCTCTCGGTGTCAGGACAGACGGATGTCTGGCTGGGCCTCAAGAACCTGGATCGTATCATCCAGTGCCTGCAGCTCTTTGAGGAGAACACACATTCGAGCGCCTGGATGCGGTTCTTTGGCGCCGCGCCCGTGTTGCCTTCCAGGATACTGCAAAATGTTTTGAGGCGGATGCTGATGGTGATGAAGACGCAGAAGGAGATCCCGGCGCAAGGGGTCCGCGTCCTGTTCGATGAGTCCATCTCAGAGGCGGAGACCGGGATACTGAAGACTTATGGCTTCGGCGAAGAACAGCTGATGAAGGTCTTTGAGGGGCAGAGCTCTATTCACGACATGGTCGTCAAGCACCTGGACCCGAATGACAGGCTTCCCTTTATTCCTGTCCCGCCCGGCGCCGTCGCAAACGTGGCTGCTGAAAAAGAGCGTCTCTTCGGCAAGGAGGGCAGGAAGGGGGCCTTCTTTGTCATTTTTGAGCCCTTCAAACGCGTCATGGAGCAGTTATTGCCTGACGCGGCAGACGCGTACATCGGCCTTGCCAGCGACGCCCTCGGCCAGGCCTGGAAGATGAGGCAGGGAGAGTGGGGGGAGAGCGTCATCTTGAGAGCCATGGCGATCCTGAATAAGCAGAGCATGAAATTCGAGAAGGATGCTGTCGTTGCCGAGGAGCGGCTGGCCGCGGCGACGCAACCGGAGGAGAGAAAGGCGCGTCAGAGCGAGATCGACCTGAACCGGAAATGGGCAGGGACGCTCCTTGAGGTCGTCAGCCTCCTTGAAGAGATGCTCTGTGAGCTCTTGCTGGATTACCCGTATGTTCTGCCCGCCCTGAAAGAGATGGTCTCCCAGGAGCTGGACAGCGGCCGGCTGGAGCATCTCATCGGGGTCGTCGATGAGCTCGTCAAGCAGCTCGACAGCGAATACGATCTGTCGATGGAAGAGCCGGTCCTGGCGTATTTTCTGCGCATCGCCCGCAGCTACCTCAAGGAAGCCGAGGCGAGGTTGGCGCGCATGAGGACCGGAGAGCACGAGCACGTCAGTTACCGCCAATTATTGCTCGAGCAGATGAACACGACGATGCGCTGGTCCGCCTCTGATGAAGAATTGGACCGTCTGGCCATCTTGTTCGGGCCCGATCACCTCACCATGGTCCTCGGTAAAGGATATGAGCGTCAGCAGGCCCGCGATCTTGTGCGCCGGGAGATCGAAAGCTGCCTGACGCACCTTTCGGACTATCTCATCCGGGAGGCTTGTTTCCGGAGCCGTTTTAACATCACGTTCGATGAAAGGCAGGCTGTCATCTCGATCATGGATTATGTGCCCACGCCGGTGGAGTTTGAGCGGATCGCCCGTTTCTTTGGGAAAAATCTCAAGGCGGTCATCAACATGAGGGGGTCCCTGCAGTCCCACTATGCCTTGGCGGCAAAATCCATGGACATTTCGATCGTCCTTATCAGCGGCAGCAACCCTGAAGACATGAGGCAGCTGACGACCCGGGCCCAGGTCCTTATCCGGGACGGCCACGTCATCGTTAATCCTAACACGCAGACAAAGGAAGGGAATGCCGCGCAATGGCGGGCCGAGAAGCGGATAGGGGAATACGCGCGCCGGGTAGCCAAAAGGGTGAAGAATTTCGTCTATGCCAACGCTGACACGTCGAAGGCCGTGGGGGCCGCTATCCGGGAGCACTTCGCCGATGCCATCGGCCTGGTGAGGACGGAGAACATGTATTACGATATCCTGCCCCCTTCCCTCGGGATGGTGCACTCCCGGTTTGAGCGTATCCTGGACGAGGCGGGCGCTCGCGAGGTCACCTTCCGCATCATCGACTTTGTCGAAGACAAAAAGCCGGCGGCGTTCGCCTTTGTCGCGTACTCTTCATACAAGTGGTGCCTGGAGCATCCGGTGGGAAGGGCGGCCGCCATCCAGCAGCTGAGGGTTTTGATCCGGATCTGGCAGCATTCGAGAAAGAGGAATTTCCGGGTGATGTTCCCGATGGTCAAGCCAGGGGCTGATGTGGACGCGGCGCGCGGGCTGGTGGCCGAGGCCCTCGAGAGAGAAGGGCTGCCGGCGGATGCCAAGCTCTTTGAGATAGGCGTTATGATCGAGACCAGGGAAGCGTGGGAGAATTGCGGGGAGATCATCCCCAAGGTCAACTTTGTCAGCTTTGGTACCAATGATCTGACAGAGAGCCTGTATCCCCAGGCGAGCCGCACGGACATGGATGCTCACGCCAAGTATTACCAAGTGGTCATGCCGGGCCTGTTGTGGGTGGCAGGGCAGATAGCCAGGGACGCGAAGCGGCACGGTGTGCATACGAGCCTCTGCGGTGACCTTGCCGCCCTGGAGATCTTCTGGCCTGCTTGCCTCGCTTTGCAGGAGGCGGGGATCGACTTGATGCTAAGCATGCCCGCCCCGCGCATAGCCGTGTATAAGGCCTGGGCGGACCAAGCGGCAAAGATGAAGGACGATGAGTCCCTGAGTAAGGCAAAGGAGCTGACGCAGCAGGTCCTTGCGTGTTCCTCGATGGAAGAAGCGGACGCCTTTAAGGCCGAGTTCAACGCCGCCTTGCGCGCCGCCTTTGAGTCGGTGAACATCCGCGTGATCGAGGCGGCGACGACGGCCGCTGCCGCCGGCAGCTCCCCGG
>CAZDLS010000037.1:5571-13622 GCA_964506425.1 uncultured Planctomycetia bacterium
GTGGCACTTTGTCGGCCGCAACATCACAGAGGAGTACCGCGAGGATATAGAAAGGTTCTTTGCCCGGCGTTTCAAATTTGGGAGGCTTATAAGGTACGTCTTCGCGGCCGCCTTCGTGCTCAATAGCGCCTCGTATCTTCTCGCGTGGGAAGAGATGCTGTTCTTCACGACGACGGCCGGTATCGGCCTATTGGCGGGGCTGAGTTATTTTGTTTGGCGTTCCATGCTGGAGATGAAGGTCGAGGCTTTCCTGGACAGCCATGAGCAGACGTCGTGGCTCACGTGGCCGGTAGGCGAAAAACGAAGATTTGTCCGCGACCTGCGCCCTTTGCATTTGCGTACCTATTTGAAAGAGGGCCGCAAGGACTTTGTCGACAACCTCCTGCTCCTCCTTGACTTGGGAGGCAATCTCAAGATAGTCCAGGAGAAGCAGGTCTTGCCGGCCCTGGAGAACAACGGGCTTGAGAGGCTTTTTATCCCCAAGGTCTATATCGTCTATGAGCCGGGATCGCGCTTTGACGTGAGATGGACTGGCGACAGTCTCGCAGTAAACCTGCATTATTTCAAGGATGAACGCCGGCGCGCTACCCTCAATACCCTCCGTGGCCATATGGTGTACCGCACTACGGAGAAGCAGCAAACAGAGGACAAGCGGGCGCTCTCCAAGTTGGAGGCGTCGCCGGGGACCCGCATCGAAGATGCCTATTGGGAGGGCCGCGCGTTTAATGATTCCATCTTAAGAGATGCCGACAAGCTCAGGATCAAAGAGCGTCTTGGCAAGCTCGTCTGCGAGAGGGCGGCTCACCTGGTGTCCTATAACCATACGGTCATAGAGGCGTTGGTCCAGAGGAACATCGAACGGGCCATCCAAAAGCTTGAGCGCGTCTCTTCAGAGGATGTCGTGCTCGAGATCGCCGCCATCTTTGCCGTTGCCGAGCTCTCGGAATATTCCAGGATCGACGTGAACCTGACCCGTTTATTCCAGATCATTGAAGAGAGGGACTGGGAGTATTTCAAAGAGTTGCGGGAGGAGTTCAAGAAATATTTCCTGGCGGCAAAGCCCAAAAACGACGTCAGCGTTCTCTGGTTTACCCCGGAAGAGTTCAATGACCGGTTCTCGGCGGGGGGAGGGGTCTCTTATTACTTCTCCCGGTCCGGTAAGTTTTCCATCACCGATACCGGCGCCGCCGCCAACGAAGCCCTGGTAGCGCAGGGGCTTTGGCTTAAGAATTTCCATGACACCCTGCAAAACACGCCCCGGAAAGCCCGTGAGGCCATCGAGGCCTTCCGTCGCGACCCTGAGGCGATCTTCGTGTTAAGGACTCTTATGCGTCTGTTGGGGTCAAGATCTTTCAATACGCGGGCGGACGACATCCTCGCGGGCGAAAACGGCCGTTTCGACAACGTCGATCTGCAGGGCCAGCATGAGGTCTTTGAGTTCAAGACGACGGAGCAGCTCCGCGAGACGATCCAGACCTTTATCGGCTCCTGTCCTCCTCTTGACGAGAGGAAATTCATGAGTGAGGCGTTAGCGGATTTCGCCTTCTTGCCGGAGAAAATCCGCAGGATCTTGAATGCCATCATCGATTCCTTCCCCGATGGTCCGGGGCAGGGAATGAAAGTCCTCCAGGAAAAAGAAAAGTACGAACCGACATCGGAGCAGAGGTGCAAGATAGCCGACGCCATCATCGACGCCCTCCCTGATGACGTAAACAAATATGTAAAGACCATATTTGCGAACTATTCTTTGACAGCACGGCAGATCCTTAAGATATTAGACGACATCATCGACTCCCTCCCTGATAGTCCGAAGCAAGGAATGAGAGTCCTCGAGAGAGACAAATACAGACCGACATCGGAGCAGAGCCGGAAGATAGCCGATGCCCTCATCGACATCTTCCCCGCCCGGCCAAGGGAATATATGCAAGTTTTTCTTGCGAACTACGTTCCCGGAGGGTTGACGATGTTCGGTCTCTTTGACGTCAACGATCCCAAGAATAATATACGGTACACCGTGCGCGGCGGGGTCGTCCGGAAGAAAGACGGCAATGTCGGTTTTATCTTGCAGGGGGCCCCATGGTTGAGGGATTGCGTGCGCTTCATGAGGCAGCACGGGTGGATCGATTACGATCCGGAACAAGATAAGGGGCATGATTTTGAGAAGGTGACCCTCAACAGCGAGCGCTTATTCGCCGAAAGGCTCCGGCAGGCGGGATTCCCGGAGGATGCCTTGGTCAACCTGCAGGACATGGATGACACTGGAAAGTTGTTCTCGGAGAGAAGACCGTTGGCTGACGTGGCACGCGACATTTTGAGGCTGGACCACCTTTTCCCCTTGAACCCCCACCCTGACTTCGTGGCGTATTCGCTCGCCTTGGCCTTGGGGCAGGCCGGGTCGCGGTACAACGGCCTCGGATATCTGAAGGACAGGGGCGTGGAGCCGGAAGGGCTAGAAAGGGAGTTGTTCGAACGGGTCGAGAAGCTCAGGTGTCTTCCGGATATCCTGTCTCTCTTCCCGCTTCAGGGCCGCGAAGAGGTGCAGAGGTGTATGGCCAGCAGCCCGGCGGCGGAAAACAATTCAGAGATGAGGGGACCATTAACGACCGCACATCATCAACAGGAGGAGAAGACATGGTCACCATGGATGATCTTGAGGTGGTCCGCATCGTTACAACGCCAAAAGGCCTTTATGTCTGCGCCAAGCAGGCCGAGGGCACCCACGAGTATAACTTCTACATCAGCACCGAAGGCCGGATGGAGGGTAAGACGTCGGCAGGGCAGTGGGTGGAGCTCAGCGACGACGCCAGCTGCCGCCTGGAAACAAAAGTCCAGCAGTCTCTTCTTCACGGACGCGGCGCTCCGGAACCCGGCCTTTTTTATTCGCTCCGGTAAGAAAGCGCTTTCTTGGGCCGCCGCTGTCAGCCGCGGCACAACCGTCCTGACGCCGAAAGAGACCGTTTCATCCAGCCCGGCCAAGGAGAGAAACCTTGCCGATAATTCCGCCGAACCCTTTTCCGATATCTCGGTTCTCTTTGAGCGCAAGACAAAGGCCATCATCGAGAAGCACGCGGCCGAGTTCCTGCAGGCGTTGAAGCGCATCGACTCCGGCCAGGACCTTGAAGTCGTTTTTAGAGAGATCAAGTCCGCCTTGAGCGTGAGCGCCCTGCGGGCCGCCGAAGAGTTCAGCAGCGACTTGGGGCCACACTTTCAGGACCGGACAATGGTCTTCCAGCTTCTTTTCGTCGCCTACGGAAAGACGGCTCAGTTGTTTGCGGACCAGAAATACAGGATGCTCGAGGTGATCTTATACAGGTACTGCCGGACGAGCTGTGGCGGGGACATCGCGCAGAGGCTCAGAGATCTGGACGCGATGCTGAGGCGGCGTACCGGCCGGCGCAGCGCCATTCAGCAGAGGCGCCGCGGAGGGCAGGTCACGGCGGAGGGTCAGGCGCAGCGTGACGACGCGCAGCTGCGTCACGATGGGACACAGGCATCGTTCTTCCTTAATGAGCTCACGGCCCTGCGCACGTTCGCGCTGAAGACCGGCATGGGGGTGTTTGTTATGGATGACGGCGGGCCGGTCGCGTCCAGCTTGAGACCCGCCGACGAGGCCGCCGTCTACCTCCAACGGGCACGCGAATATTTAAAGAAGGGCAATGCGCCGTCGGCATTGGTGTACGCCCTCATGGCCAGGGCGACGTGTCCGGGCGTCCCCCTCGGTTCATGGAGGTTGTGGATGTACCTTCAGGTATATTACCTGCGCATGGTGCTGCGCAGGTTGATGACGGGCAAAAATGTCTCCCGGCGGCCGATGGAGCAGGTTTCCCGCGGCCCCGATGATGCGAACACTTCTTCGCCCGCTTCCCAAGGGCCAGGGGCGTCTTCGCCGGCTTTTTCCTTCCGGATAAAGGAGCTGACCGAGCCGGCCTATATGGTGAGGATGCCGGAAAACAGCGGATATCTGCCCGGCGCCTGGGTCCTTTTTGCCGCCTGCGATACCGGGATCGACGAGACATTGAGCAAGAAAGATGTTTCAAAGATGGAAGCCCTTGCCCGGAGGGTCAAGGACTTGATCATCGGTTCCTCCGACTATTATCTCGGTTACACCGGAAAAAAACCCTTGGTCGGCGTGCTCTCGTATCACACGACAAGGGAAGGAACGCATGCCGACCATCCTCACGCCCTGTTTTTGGAGAGCGCGGTCCGCATGGTCCGTGGCGAGCGGACCGGCATAGCCCTTGCCGGCGGTAATGGCCCCGCCCAGTTCGACGCTTTCAACCCTAAGGACAGAAGCATATTTTTAAGGAAGACGGGCGCGGCGCGTGTTCCGGAAGGTTTTCCGCCGGCCGTGCTCATCTTTCCGCATCTGGCCTCGCTCGGCAACGCCTTGGGCAAGGTCGCCTTTTTGGAAAAGCATGCCGGGGAGGACCGGGACCCTCTGTTGGCCGCGGCCTATATGGAAGAGAAGGAGCAGGCCGCGCGGTCCAAGCAGGCCCGGCTCGCGCTTCCGGAGGGCACAGACCCGGTCGTCCTGAAGGCCGCGGAGCGGTTCATTAAAAGGGGGATAGGGAAAGTCATTTTTGTCGGTAGACAAGAAGATATAGAGGAGGCGTCGCGAAAGGCGGGCGCGGACATAGCGGGAGCCGCGTTTGAGGACCCCGAGGCGAACCCCGGCAAGATTGCCGACATCGGCCGCCAATATTGCCGGCTTCAGGGCGAGGACCCGGAGGAGGACCTCGGCACGACAAAACACTTCACAAGGCTGCAGATGGTCATCAAAAGGGTCTTCAACAGGAACGACAAAGAATTGCTGGGTCTTTATTATGCGGCGGGGATGGTGGCCTTGGGCGAGGCGGACGCGCTTGTCGCCGGAAAGGTCCATGATTCCGCGGACGTGTATTTGGCGATAAAGACCGTGGTGGGGATGAGCGAGGGCGTCCGGGTCTTGTCCGGAGGGTTTCTCATGTGCGCGCCCTATAAGGATGCCGGCGTCGACGGCGCGCTTATCGTGGCGGACATCTCCTCCATCATCTGCCCTAAAGACGCCGGAGAGCTTTCGGACATCGCCGTGAACACCGCCAGAGACGCGGCGGCCTATATCGGTCCCCGCGTCAAGCTTGCCTTCGTCTTGTCAAAGGACGTCGAGAGCCCCAAAGTCGAAGAAGCGTTGCGGCTTACCAGAAACGCCGCTTTGCCCGGTTCTTTTGCCGTTGACGGCCCCATGGAGTTGAATGACGCGTTAGGGGCGGGATACAACGCCTTGGTCTTTCCCGACCTCAGCGCGGGTAATATCGGCTATAAAATGTTGCAGTATGCCTGCGGTTTCGAGGCATTAGCCATCGTAACCGGCGGTTGCGGCAAGCCGGTCTTCGACATGTCGCGCGGAGCCAAGAAGGAGGAGGTCTACGCGACGATGGTCCTGGCTTGTTCCAGCCCCTCCAGCAGGGCGAGAGCGGTAAAGATGCGAACTTCAAAATATATCGCGGCACTCAATTCCGGGAGTTCGTCGCTCAAATTCCAGCTCTTTAAGATGCCTCAAGAGACGTGCTTGGTCAGGACGGGGGTCGAAAAGATCGGAGAAGATCAGCCCAGATTGAACATCGAGGTCAACGGCAGAAGACCGATAGGATTGGGCGTCAAGGCCGCGGATCATGATGATGCCATTGCTTTGATCCTGGATGCCCTCACGCATTCCGATAACGGGGTGGTCTCTTCCTTGAATGAGATCGATGGGGCAGGGCATCGCGTCGTGAACGGCGGAAACGAGTTCAGCGGTTCCGTAGAGGTCAACGAAAAGGTCATCTCTGCCATTGAGAGATGGGCGGACCTGACGCCGCTGCATAATCCTCCTAATCTTGCGGGGATCCTTGCCTTAGGCAGGAAGTTGCCGACCTTGCGTCAGGTAGCCTGTTTTGACACGGCGTTCCATGCCCACATTCCCGAAGTCGCCTACAGATACGCCCTGCCCCTTGACCTTTGTGACAAGTACGGGATCCGCCGCTATGGTTTTCACGGCATTTCATACCGTTATGTGCTGGGTAGAACGGCTGAGCTCATGAACAGAACGCCTTCAAAGCTCAACGTGATCATCTGTCATCTGGGGAGCGGATGTTCCATCGCGGCCGTGAAAGACGGCAGGAGCGTGGATACTTCCATGGGCATGTCGCCTCTGGAGGGCCTGCCCATGAGCACCCGGACAGGCGACGTCGACACGAGTGTCCTTTTTTATCTTTTGGATAAAGGTTTTGGCGCGGAGCAGTTGAAGGAGCTCTACAACAAGGAGAGCGGGCTATTAGGGGTATCCGGCCGGAGCAAAGATGTGAGGACATTGATCGAGTTCGCCGGGTCAGGTGATGAGCGCGCCGGATTGGCTTTGGAGATCTTTTGTTACCGGCTCAGGAAATACATAGGCGCCTATGCGGTCGTGCTTGAGAATGTGGACGCTCTTGTGTTTACGGGGGGCATAGGGGAGAATTCCGCCTGGGTCCGTGACAAAGTCGCGTCCGGGTTGGCCGCGCTTGGAGTAAAGTTGGACGCGAAAAGAAACGCGGGGACGAGAGAAGGGCTTATCAGCGCGCCGGACAGCCTCATAAAAGTCTTCGTTATACCCACCAATGAGGAATTGATGATAGCGCGCGACACCTTTGACATTATCGCTTCTTCTTCGCCTGCCGCGCCGACCGGCGTCCTGGCCCTCGATTGGGTCCCGGCGGCCCTTATCGCGGGCGGTGTCCTGCTGGTGGGCGTGTTGGCGGTCAAATTTGTCCTTGGCAGGAGCGGGGCGGCGGAAACCGGGAGCGGGGCGGCGGAAACCGGGAGCGGGGCGGCGCGTACGGCGCCGATGCAGGATGAGCAGATCCAGGCCTTATTGAGACAGGCCCAGTATGCCCTGGAAGCCGTGAAGACGGAGCCCCAGGAGATACTTCAGGATATGCTGGCAGAGGGGCCTGATGACGTCCCCCTTCAGGACTATGCTGACTTGTGGGAGAGCTCTGCCAAACAGTTGAGCCGGTCGGCAAAAGAACTTAGGGCGCTCTTGCCTGCCGGAGGCGCAGACATCCACCTGCGGGCCTGGAAGAAAGATCTTGCATGGTGTCGTCTGGAGAGCGTCAAGAAACGTTATCAACAGGAGGTCGAGGCGCAGCAAAGGAGGACTGATGAAGAGACCCAGGGCTCCTCGCCGGCGGCCACTCCATCGCCGGAGCACGGCGGCCGGCTCTTGTTCCGTGATATCGCCGGAGAGCTGAGCAGGTTGGCGGGGATCTCGTATTGCTCGCGGGAGATCGTTGAGCAGATGGCCGACCTCATCTGTCGGCTGTCCGTGTCTCAGGTGGTGCCGGCGGCCGAATTCCTCCTCGACGCGACCCCCGACGCGCACTGGGAGTCCTGCGGGATCAACCACAATACGACGGGCGCCTACGCTTGCGTCTACGCACGCGTGTTGCCGATGCGCAACGCCATGATGGGCGTTATCGCGGATCGGCTGCGCCGCGAAGAGACGAACCCGGCCCTGGCCGAGATCATGAACCGGATCGTGGGGGCCTCGCTCGTTGATGACATCTCAGCCATGAGCACGGTCATCCACGGCCTCTGGAGACACCTGCAGGCGGATGAGCCACGCGATCTTGACAGGTTCATGGTCGCCTTGCGACGGTCTCACTGCGTTTTGAGCGATTCGATCGCCCCGGAGCCGTTCTGGTTCGAGAGCATGAATCCTGCAACGAAGGACATCGGGCTCACGACGCACAAGGGCAAGCGCGTCACCCTCAAGCCCTGCGATAGGATCCGCTATTTTATCTTCATGGAGGGTCGAGACCTGCCCGTCGGGTGGGCTCTGTTGTCCTACCGGTCTTTCTATAACGTGGTCCGGTTCTATGTCCATATCCAGGATCGCAACGACTTGAGGCTTGGCATCGGTCGGACGGTGCTGGAGTATGCGTCGGGTCTCTTGAAGGGCAAGGGCGTGATCGTCATGTACTACCCGGCCGCCCAGGCGCACCTGGATCTATTCCTCTCCGGCAGGGAGGCCGGCGTTCTGGAAAGGGTGGAGA
>CAZDLS010000037.1:13632-14532 GCA_964506425.1 uncultured Planctomycetia bacterium
TATGCGAAGGATGTGCCCGGATGGGATGGGGTAGATGTCTCCGATGCCACGCCGCAACAAGCGTCTCCCTGGCGCGAGATCGACGCGGCGGGCGCCGCCGCCCTCTCCTGGCCCGCAGAGGACAAGAGGATATTCATAAAGGCAAAGGTCGCGGCAAAGAGCTCCTCGCCCCTCAGGGGCCCACGCGCGTCCAGCCCGGCCCCCGCGTCCAGCCCGGCCCGCGCGTCCAGCCCGGCGCGAGCGTCGGCGGAGAAGGACCTGCCGGAGCATCGCGGTCTGCCGCGTTCCGTTTACTTCGGCGCCGCCGGTATCCTCCTTTGGCTGGCTGAAGCGGCGCACGGCGCGCTCGTTGCGGCCAACGCCTCGGCCCACGGTCCGCCGGCGGACCAAGCCGTTCCTTTCGCCGTAACGATCGCAAAGATAGCAGGCGCCGCCCTTATCGTCATATCCCTTCTCGCATGCTCCCGTTATACCCGCAACGAAAAGCTTTCAGAGGTTTCCGATAGCAGTATTTTTCTGACTGCGGCCGAGTCAACCCCTGAAGCCAGCTCTCCGGCAGCGGCCGGCCGGCAGGCGTCCCAAGCGACGCCGGCCGACGTGCTCAAGTGCATGTCAAAGCATAAGATGTTCTCCCGCAGCAGGAAACGCGGCGGCAAGAAACACACAGGGAAGTCAGCCGCGGAGATCGCCGGTCTCCTGGAGGTCTCCAGGAACGACGCGCAGAGAGTATTGAGACATCTGCGGGATTGCGGCCTTGTCTCCTCCGTCGGTGCCTACTACTTCCTGCCGGACCTCTTTAAGGACGTGGCGGTGGATGAGGTCCTCGTTCGGTATCCGGTTTTAAACACGGGCAGGGGGATGACGAAGGCGCGCAGGCCGGAGGTCAAGGCGTGGGTCAAG
>CAZDLS010000038.1:0-14230 GCA_964506425.1 uncultured Planctomycetia bacterium
CCGCCGGACTCATCGCGCGCCGCCACCGCCTTCTGCCAGCTCGCGGGATTGCCGATCTTGATGGCCGTGGCGATGGTCTTGGGGTCCTTGATGGGCCTGCCCTTGACGATGGGGGCCGCGCCCGCGGCCTGAAAACCGAGCATCTTGGGCAGCCGGCGCGCGCGCCCCGCCGCGTGGTACTCCTTATAGCCCTTCCAGTAGGCAGTGATGTTGCCGGCGTTACCGACGGGTATCGCGTGAAAGTCCGGCGCATCGCCGAGGGCGTCGCAGATCTCAAAGGCGCCGGTCTTCTGCCCTTCGATGCGGTACGGGTTGAGTGAATTAACGAGGGTAACGGGGTAGTTGTCGGTGATCGTGCGCACCAGGCTCAGGGCATCGTCAAAGTTGCCCCGGATCGCCAGCACCTGGGCGCCGTGGATGAGCGCCTGCGCGAGCTTGCCAAGGGCGATATTGCCCTCCGGGACCAGGACGACGCACTTCATCTTCGCGGCCGCGGCGTAGGCCGCGGCCGAGGCCGAGGTGTTTCCCGTCGAGGCGCACATGACCACGCGCGCCCCCTCCTCCTTGGCCCGGGTGATCGCCATCGTCATGCCGCGGTCTTTGAAGGAACCCGTGGGGTGCGTCCCTTCATACTTGAGGTAGACGTCGTGACCCGTCCTCTCCGAGAGCGCGGCCGAAAAGATCAAAGGGGTACGCCCCTCATGAAGCGTCACGATGTCCGTGGCATCGCTGACGGGAAGGAAACGGCGGTAGCGGTCGATCAGGCCCGAATATGCCACGTTAAAAGTCCTCCATGCGGATCTTGACGGTCTTGCCCTTGACGATGGCCAGGCGGTCGATCCTCTCCAGGGCCCGGCGCAGGTCCTTCTCCTGGGCATCGTGGGTGATCATGACGACAGGCACGAACATGGCGCGCTTGCGCTCCTTCTGGTGCACCTGGGCGATACCGATGCCGTACCGGCCCAGGACGCCGGAGATCTTGGCAAAGACACCCGGCTTGTCGATGGCCATGAAACGCAGGTAATAGCGGCTGCGTATCTCGTCGGGCCTGCGGATGCGGCGCACAGAGGGCTTGGCGGCCAAGAGCGGCTGGCCCGGCACCTCGCCCCGCGCCAGGTCCACGAGGTCGCTTATCACGGCCGAGGAGGTCGGCCACGACCCTGCCCCGCGGCCGTAGTTGAGCATGTCACCGACCATGTCCCCGCGCAGGAGCACGGCGTTAAAGACGCCGTTGACAGCCGCCAGCATGTGGCCTTCCGGCAGGAGCGTCGGGTGCACGCGCACCTCCAGGTCCTTGCCCGACTTCTTGGCGATGGCCAGGGGCTTGATAACGCAACCCATGTCCCTGGCGTAGCGCACGTCCATCTCCTTGATCCCGGAGATCCCCTCGCGCACGACGCTCTCAAAGGACACGCGCTTGGCGAACAAGAGGTGGCTTAAGACGACGAGCTTGTGCGCGGCGTCGATCCCATCGATGTCAAAGCGGGCGTGGCGCTCCGCGTAGCCCTTCTTCTTCGCGCGCGCGAGCGACTCAGCGAAGCTCAGGGAGTCCTGCGACATCTTGGTCAAGAGATAGTTCGACGTGCCGTTGATGATGCCGTAAAGGGAATCGATGCGGTTGGCGACCAGCCCTTCGCGCAGGACCTTGATGATCGGTATGCCCCCGCAGACAGAGCCCTCGAACTTCAGCTGGCGGCGCTTGCGGCGCGCCACGGCCAACAGCTCCGGCAGGGCCTGGGCGAGGAGCGCCTTGTTCGCGGTCACGACGTGCTTGCCCTTGTTCAGGGCCTGCACGATGAGATCCTTGGCCGGATGGATGCCGCCGATCAGCTCCACCACGACGTCGATCTTCTCGTTTTCCAGGACCTGTTTGGGCCGGGAGGTGAACTGGGCCGGCGGGATCCCCAGCCGAGCCCCCTGTCCCCGGCGCGTATCACAGGCCAGGACGAGCTGCAGGTCGACGCCGCTGCGCTCCTTGATCAGGTGCCGCCGGCGGCGCAAGGCCTTGATGACGCCCGAGCCCACGATCCCTAATCCGATGATCCCGATGTGAAGTTTTTTCACCGTTTCTTCTCCTTTACGCGAATAGCCGCGCAAGCCAGGCGTCGAGGCTGTAGCGGCCCGGGCCGATAAAGGTCAGTCCCAGAAAGACAATGCCGTCCTCGATCGGCTGCGAGGCGCCCAGGAGTCCGCCCCCCTTCTTGAGGAGCATGCGCGTTGCAACGACCATAGTGATGAAGATCAATAACGTGGCGGTCCTGAAAAAAAGCCCAAGGACCACGCACGCCCCGCCCACGAACTCCGCAAAGGCGGCCATGAACCCCCAGAAGGCCGGCGCAAAGGTGATGCCGAAGCCGCCCATCGCCTGGCCGATCTGGACCCAGCGTTCAGGTCCGCCGAACAACTTCGGCGCGCCGTGGAGCATGAACATCGCGCCCAGGACCACGCGGATGATGAGAAGACCCACATCGGCGTTGCGCACTACCTTGTCCCAGACCATGGCCCCTCCTTGTGCACGTGTCCCGGCTCAAGAAATCAAGTCGGGGAGAGCGGACTCTCCATGAGACCACGGCTTACGGAGCCGCAGGCGACGTAAGCCGTTCGGTCGAATGGATCCCTGCCGCGTTTCATTTCGCCGTTCCCGCAGGCGAAATGGCGGCAGGGAGAAACCGCCGCCCGCTTTATTCAAGCCCCCGCCCAAGAAATCAAGTCGGGGAGAGCGGACTCGAACCGCTGGCCCCCTGAACCCCATTCAGGTGCGCTACCAAACTGCGCCACTCCCCGGTTTACTGCCACACAGTATCCTGTAAACCGCCCCTGCGCCCATCTCTATCGCCTTACTGGGTGCAAGGGCGAACGACACCGTTACGCCTGCAGGTATCCCGCACAACGAAAAGATCTACTCGCTCTTGCGCCGCCGCGTCATGAGGTGCTCCACGGCGCGCCGCGGCGATTTGTTCCTGAAAAGGACCTTATAGATCTCCCGCGTGATGGGCATCTCGATGCCGTGCCGGCCGGCCAGGCAATAGGCCGAGCGCGCCGTGGGAACTCCCTCCGCCACCATCCTCATGCGGCCGATGATGGACTTGAGACGGCGGCCCCTTCCGATCGCCTCGCCCACGAAGTGATTCCGGCTCAGGCCGCTGAAGCATGTCGTCACGAGGTCGCCGAGGCCCGCGATGCCCGCAAAGGTGTCCCGATGAGCCCCCATCGCCACGCCCAGGCGTCCCATCTCGGCCAGACCCCGGGAGACGATCGCCGCCTTGGTGTTCGTGCCGAAACCCAGACCATCGGAGATGCCGCAGGCGATCGCGATGATGTTCTTGAGGCTGCCGCCGAGCTCCACCCCCACCACGTCCGGGTTGGTGTAGACCCGAAAGGCCGGCGTCATAAAGAGCGCCTGCACGTCGCTCATCAACGTCTCGCGGCGGGAGGCCACGACCGCCGTCGAAGGGATGCCCCGGGCCACCTCCATGGCGATGGTCGGCCCTGAGAGGACGGCCAGGCGTTCGACCCCCCAGGCGTCGCGGATGACCTCTGACATGCGCATGAGCGTCTTGAACTCGATGCCTTTGACGACGCTCACCACGGCACACGAGGACGCGGCATACCTGCGGGTACGCCTTAAGACGCGCCGCAGGTGCTCAGACGGCACCGCCACCACGATCGCATCCGCCGACCTCAAAACACGCGCGTCTGAGGTCACGGCGATACCGCGCGGGATCACGATCCCCTTCAGAAAATACGGATTGCGCCGCGTCCCGGCCATGCGCTTCGCGTATCCGGGAAAAGCGCTCCACAGGGTGACGCGCAGACCTTTCTTAAAGAGCAGTATGGCCAGCGTCGTACCCCAGCCCCCGTCTCCGAGCACCACGATGTGTTTGAAAGGCATGAATTATCTATTACCCCTTGCGATAAAGAAGGTTACGTTTCAAACGACTTTAGTCATTAATTTTACTATATCGGCAGGGGGATGTCAACAGGAGTTGCGGATCGTCCAGGAAGGGTGCTGGAGATGGAAAAAGGGGACTGCCATGATCAACCCGTGCGCAGCGCCAGTTCCTTGATCTCCCAGAGGTGGCGGTGCGTCTCTTCCTCACCGCGGCGGACGAGGTCCTCGATCTTCTTGAAGTCCGCCCAGGAGACGGTCGAAACGTCAGGATGCAGGATGACGTCCGACTGGCTCAACGCATTGGCCTGGGCCAGCAGATACTCCATGGACTGAACGGTCGAGACGATCACGTCGAAGATGTTGGGCTCAAAGAATCCGATGACGCGGCGCCGGAAAAAGCGCTGCCACGCCGCCACCGAGCGCCAGCGGGAGAGCGACGCGCTGCGGCATTTTTTTCGGGTCTCGTAGGTACGCTCGAAGTCGTCGGCGCTCGGCAGGACGTTCACGGCGATGATCTTCTCCACCCCGCTGTCGAGACACACGTCCGTCGGCAAAGGGTTCAGGACGCCGCCGTCGATATAGTAGTGGTCGGCGATCCGATAGGGCTCGATGACGCCCGGGATCGCGACGCTCGCCATCACCGCGTCCTTGAGCCGGCCGCTGTCAAAAACAACGGACTTCATGCCCAACGCGTCGCACGCCACTACCTTGAAGGGCCGCCTGATGTCGTGAAAGGTCATGTCCCCCAGGTACCTGTCCAGGAAACGGTAGATATGCCGGCCCTTGAGCAGGCCGCGCAGGGGGAAGGCCAGGTCATCCCATCCGAAGAGGTACCTGCGCTTCCGGTTCTCCAGGATGATCTTTTCCACCTCGAAGGCGGAGTAGCCGCAGCACCAAAGCGCGCCGATGAGCGCGCCGATGCTCGAACCACAGACAAAATCGATGCCGACCCCCTCCTCCTCCAAGACCTTGAGGACGCCGATATGGGAGATACCCATCGCCGAGCCGCTGCCCAGGACCAGCCCCACCTGGACATCGCCCACCTCGCGCGCGACACGGCGCACCACCTTCGCATAGGCCTCTTCATACCGGAGGTCCAGCACGCGGTACTCCATCTCATCGACATAGGGCAGCGTGGCGTATATCGGTTGGTGGAGGATCGCCTCAGGCGCGACGCTCGACAGCTTCTGCCCCTGGCCGTGGACGTGCCTCTCCTCAAGGAGAACGAGCTTCGTGCGTTTCTTAAGCTCGGCGTCCTGCCAGAGCCCCCAGGCATCCATCTGCATCGTCATCCCGCGAAGCATCTCCTGATTTGTCGACGAGACGATGTGAACGGCGTCGGCCTGGGTCAGGATACGCGCCGTCTCCTGGTCCACGTGCGGGGCGACCAGGATCATGCAGTAATGGTAATCGTTGATAAGGGTCGTCAAAACGGAGACGATGAAGGAGGCGTCCCACTTCCCCTTCGGGTCCGGGAGGATGCGCAGGATGTGGGGGCCCTCCTCGCTGCGGACGACCGCCTTCATGATCTCTTCGAAGGCGGGAAAAGACGAACGGCACGCGAGCCCCGCGCCCTCTTCAAGGCCCATCAAGCCCGAGACGCACGAGTCCGGGCCGCCGGCATCGACACAGATGACCTTCTTGCGCGTCTGGTCACAGAGCCCCACGCCCAGATCCAAAAAATACAGGGAGGCGGGGCGCAGGACCTGCGCAGCGCCGTACACCGCGCAGATAGTGCTCTCGAAGACGGATTTGGGATGGAGGTCTTTTCTCTTGAGCCGGCGCGAGAGCGCGCGGTTCAGGTCCAGGGAGAGGCGCGGGATGCTCTCGAGGAGCTGCTGGAAGCGCTCGCGGTCGATGCGCGCGAGCAGGACATCGGTGGCGGCGCGGGCCGTGACGGAGTGCGGCTCGCCCGTCAACAGCGAGATGAGGCCGAAATACTTGCCTCGGTAAAGGACCTCGAGCAGGCACATCCGGCCGTCGCGCTCCACCATCGTCTCGACGCGTCCCGAGACGATCGCGTAAAACGCGTCGGCCGGGTCTCCCTGGCGGTAGATGGGCTGGCCCCTCTTGATCTGCAGAAGCTCTGTCGCATCCAGCACGAGCCGGCGCTCAAAAAAATTCAGCTCGCCGAAAAACGACAGCTGCCGGAGGATCACCGACTTATCGACCATGAACGGATGCTGAGCCATGCGCCTCCTGCCCTAGCGACCCCGCCCGAAACGGGGAAGCCGGAAGGTTAAACGACGGTCTTCTCGGCCTTGGTCCGGATCTTGGCCACTTCCCAGGAATAATCGTACAGGTGCAGACCCTTGGAGGCTGCGATCATCTCGCCGTCCTCGACGCCGATCATGTCCGCCATGTACTGCTTCACCAGCTGCAGGCCGCCCAGGTTCGACGGAAAACCGCCCCAAAGGTCCCAGGAGCGAAAGTAGAGGAAAAAATGCAGCTTGTTGTCCCGCACGCGCGTATCGATCAGCCGCAGACAGGGCGGGTCGACGAGACCGATGTCCGAGGGCATGCCGATCTCCATCACCGCCTGGTTCGTCCCGAAGCCCTCTTCCTTGTAAATACGGATCACCTCTTCGATCTGGTTGACCCCAAGAGGGATCTCGCGTATCATCGTGCGCCCGTCCCTTTCCTCCCGGAGGCGCACCTTGGGGTCCACGAGACGCTCGCCGTACGTGTAATCCTCCGTCTCGGTCTTGGTGCCGGTCAGCAGGTACGACAGGTAACCCTGCACGTACTCCATGTCGGTGGGGGCCGGGATATTCATGCCTTCGGGGATGAGGGGGATGATCTGGTGAGAGGGTTTGCGCGCCCGCACCACGACGTAATCGAACTCAAGGCGTTGGGCGCCCTTGTAGCTGCCGCGCGTGATGGTGTAGACCTTTCCCTTTTCAAGGATCGCGCGCAGCGTCTGGAACCACGCGTCGTCCAGGTCAAAGGCGTCGATGAAGACGGGTTCCAGGTGCGCTTCTGTCATGCGGGGACACTCCGGCAAAAGGGTGACGGATCAAAGGATGCGGGTCTTGATCTCCGAAAGCAGCTCGCCGACATCGTAGGGCTTGGCGATAAAAAAGTTCTGGCCCAGGACGTGACCGCAGGTCTTCTCTTCCTGCTTGGTGAACAGGCACGTCAGAAAGATGATGGGGATATCCCGCGTCGCCGGCTGGACGCGCAGCGTATTGGCGACCTCGGACCCGTCCATACCCGGCATGGCGATGTCGAGGATGATCAGCTGCGGGGACTCCTTCTGGGCCAGTTCGATCGCCTCCTGGCCGGCCGACGCCTTGACGACGTCATAGCCCGCCTTGGAAAGCCGTTCCCCCAGCAACATCAGGACGTCCGGTTCGTCGTCGACGATCAAGACCTTCTTCTTTTCCATCACGGCACCTCCTCACGGTTCCAGCATCTCGGGCGGTTGGACCTCTCCCTTGAGAGCCATCCGGATCAACAAATCCAGCTTCTGCGGGTCATACGGTTTGGTCAAAAAGAACTCCCCTCCCGCCTGCCGGCCGGCCTCGATATCTTCCTTCTGCGCCAGGACGCTCAAAAAAATGATCGGCATGTCCTTCGTCTTCAAGTCGGACTTGAGTTTCTTGCAGACCTCGATACCGTTCAAGTACGGCATCATGATGTCGAGCACGATCACGTCCGGCTTCTGCTCCTTGGCCATCTCCAGGCCCGCGTACCCGTCTTCGGCGACCACGACATCGTACCCGAAGGACATGAGACGGAACTTCAGCAGATTGCGTAACCCGACCTCGTCGTCGATGATCAGGATCTTTTTCTTGTCTTCGCTCATCGTCCCGCATCCTCTTCGGCAGGGAGCACGAACTTGAAGACCGCCCCCTCCCCTTGCTTGGACTCGGCCCAGATCCGGCCCCCCATCGCATCCACCAGATTTTTAGAGATGTACAACCCCAGCCCCGTGCCGCCGACCCGCCGCACCAAGGTAGAGTCCAGCTGGACGAACCGGCCGAAGAGCTTGGAGATCTCCTCGCCGGGGATGCCCGGCCCCTGGTCCGCCACGGCGAACTCGACCTCGTTATCCGCACGCCGGGCGGTCAGCCTGATACGGCTGCTCTCGCGCGTGAACTTGACGGCGTTGTTCAACAGGTTGACGAGAACCTGGATGAGCCGGTCGCGGTCGCCCATGACCCGCGGCAGCTTCTTTTCGATGTCCGTCACCAGGACGAGGCCGCTCTTCTCGATCTCGATCTTGCCCAGGTGGTAGACCTGGTCGATGATCTCGGCCACGTCGCAGGGCACCCGCTTCACCGTCAGCAGGTTCGACTGGATCTTGGAGATGTCAAGGATGTCGCCGATCAACCGGTTCAGGCGCCGGATGTTCGAAAGCGCGATCTCCAGACACTCCTTCTGTATGCCGCTCAGCTTGCCCTGCGTGCCGTCGGCCACGATCTCGACGCCCTCCTTGATGGCCGAGAGAGGCGTACGCAGCTCGTGGGAGACCAGGGAGACGAACTCGCTCTTGATCTTCTCGATCTTCCTGCGTTCCGTGATGTCGCGCAGGTGGAACTGGATCACGCGGCGCTTGCCGACGTAATACCAGGAGGCGCGGACCTCGACGTTGATCTCGCGTCCGGCCTGCGTCGTCACGACCACGTCGTCATAGAAGACCGCGATCTTGCCGCTGAGCTCCTGCGGGATGCCGCGCAAAACGGCGGACCCCTGAAAGAGGCTCGTTGCGTGGAACGCCTTCCCCTGGAGTTCGTCGCGCGTCGTCTCCAGAAACTGCAGCAGGTACGGATTGACGTCGATTATATTACCATGTTCGGCGTCCAGAATCAATATGCCGTCCTGCGCGGACTCGAAGAGCCTGCGGAACATGAGCTCCGAGGTCTGCAGGGCATGCGTGCGCTCCTCGACCAGGCCCTCCAGGGTCTGCGTGTGCCTCTTCAAGTCCTCTTCGAGCCGCTTACGCTCGGTCACGTCCTGCACCAGCTCAAGAACCTGCCGGGTGGTGCCGCGGGCGTCTTTGATCGGCGAGCTGATGATCGAAAAATCGATGGTGCGGCCGTCCGGATAGGTCACGCGCGACTCGCCGGTCGAGACCGCACCCGTCAAGAACGCCTTTTGGGTCGGGCAGTCGGCGCAGGCCGTCTCGCGACCATGGAAGACGCTGAAGCACGTCGAGCCCTGCGCCGCCTCCTTCTTGCCGAACCAGGCCTCCATGACCTCGTTGTACCACTGGATCGTAAGGTCCCGGTCGATCAGGCACAGACCCGCGCCGATATGGGCGGCGACGATCCTCAAGCGGTCACGCTCTTCTTCCAGGGCCGCCTCCATCCGCTTGTGGCCGGAGATGTCCTGCACCAGCCCCATGCCAAAGAGGATATTTCCCTGCGGGTCCTTGACCGGGAAGGCCGTTAGGACCACGTCGACGGACGGGCCTGACTTCGTCTTGTGCGCGACCTCGCGGACCAAGGTCTCGCCCCTGAAGATGCCGGCGATCTCGTGCTCATAGGCCTCCATGCCCAAAAGATCCACCATCCTGCGGTTCTCCAGCGGGTCCTTCTCGTTGAGGACCTCGCCCCTGGCATAGCCGTAGAGGCGATGAGCCCCTTCGTTCCAAAAGATCAAGCGCAGGTCCCTGTCAAAACCGAAGATGGCGTTGGGTGAATTATTGAGGATGCCCCGGAAGGTCTCCTCGGAGCGCGCCAGCAGCGCTTCGGTCTCGCGCAGGTGGATGACGGCCTTATCAAGGTTGAGCTTCTGGACCTCCAGCTCCGTGTTCTTGACGGCGAAGATGATCAGGAAACCGAACCCGACGATCAACAGGATCAGGAAGGCCATCACGCCGAAAAGCGCGAAGAGACGGACACGGCGGATCTCAAGGAAGATCTTGGCGCCGTCCAGGTCCAAGGCCAAGAGATACGGCAGGGCGCCCTCGGGCCGCTCCAACGGCAGAAAAACGGTGAAGGTCGCGCGGCCCCGGTAGTCGGCATAGGGGCCGGCAAAGGTGGGCCTGCGGCCGTGGAAGGCGTCGAGGATGTGCTTGGTGGGCACGTGTGCGCCGAAGGCCGGGGAGACGGCAGACGGAAAGATCTGCGGCTGGCTGCCTACAAGAAAAACGGGCCTCTCGTCCCCGAGCCGCACGAGGTAGAGCGCCCTGGCAAAAGAGTCCTTTTGGGACAGGTCCACCAGCCGCTGGTGGGCGTGGCGCAAAGCAGGATACGCGGACTGCTGTGTCAGCCCCAGCACATCGACCTGCGGCGTGACGAGCAGGGCCTCCGCGTAGAGCCGGGCATCCTTCACGGCCAGGCGCTTGACGTTCTCTTCTTCGTGAAGGGTCACCGCCTGGACGAGGTACCAGCCAGAGATGATGAAAACGGCATAAAGAAGCCCGAAAGAGACCGGCAAGACGACCGCGGGCCTGCGCCCCAGACCAAGGGACGAACGGTAGGCGAACAGGGAACGCGAGGTGCGCCAGATGAAGATGGCGGCCAGGACCGTTGCGATACCCCCGCGAAAGACCGATGCCGGCAGACCGACGAGCTCAAAGAGACGCTGTTCGCTCAACAGGCCGGGCAGACCCAGAAGAGAGCCGGGGACGATCACGCCCGCAAAAAAACCGTAAAGAAAGAACATCGCGCCCACGATGCGGGCCGCCTTCGTCGAAAAGACGGGGCTCTCCGACGCCGCGCCATTCCAGAAAACAAAGGCTACGAGAAGGGCCGCTGGAAGGGCCAGGAAGTGCCGGATCGCGACCTCGCACACCGCAGCGCTCTTGGCAAGACAGCCGATCGCCACGGTGCAGACCACCAACGGCCCCAACACGAAAAGATTCAGGGGGATGCGGGAACGGGGCCGTCCACGCACCACCCCGAACTCAAAGAGAAGGATGAAGCCCGCGGCGAGAAGGATGTCGCGCTCGAGGTGCCAGAGCGCGGGCCGTATCAGCTCGTGGGCCGCGATGAGCAACCCTTCGTAAAGACAAAGGACAAAAGAGAAACACGCCAACAGCAGCCAATCGTATCTCCTGACGGCCGCGGCCTGCTTGCGCAGATACAGCAGGATGCTCGATACGCCCAAGAGGAAGAACGAAGCGCCGTAGAAAAGCGACACGTAGTCCGCATTATTGAGAAAAAAGGCTCGCATCGTCATCGACAAAAAAGCGGCCCCCCGCGGCCGCCGTGCTGGATTTCCTGGACTCTGCCCTCCCGATTAAATGGAGCGAGCGATGGGAATCGAACCCACATAACCAGCTTGGAAGGCTAGTGTTCTACCACTGAACTACGCTCGCACATTGTCATGACAACAGCGACAGGACGAGGGCATCAAGCTTCATCAAACTGCAAGGCTTGATGAGGTAGTCGGCGGCGCCCTGCGTGAAGGCCTCGCGCACGACATCCTCGTCCTGGATGGCCGAAAGCATGATGACCTTGATGGCGGGGTCGATCTCCAGGATCTTGCGCAGGACCATCACCCCGTCCATGCCGGGCATGCGGATGTCGCAAAAGACCAGCTGAGGACGGTGCGTTTTGATCTGGAGAAGCCCTTCTTCGCCGCTGGCGGCAGCGGCCACGCTGTAACCCCGCGAGGTCAAAAAATTACCGATGAGGCTGCGGATCTCCGGCTCGTCGTCGATCACCAGGATGTGACCCGCGCGGGTCTCGCCCATGAACTCCCGGTGCCGTTCCTTAAGCGTCCCCAATATCTCCTTGAGCATGTGGTGGGTCGAAAAGTCCTTCTTGACGACGGCCAGGGCCCCTGCCTGGATGGCCTTGCTCTTCAAGTCCGGGGGCAACTCGTCCTGGGCCAACAGGATGAAGCGAACCTCGCTGTCGAAGTTTCGGATCCGCTCCATCGTCTCGAAACACCCGGAGTGCTGGATCTGCGCGTCGACGATGACGAGGACCGGCCGTTCCCGCTCCACGCGGATGAGCGCCTCCCTGCCGTTGGACACGCAGCTCACGCGGTAGCCCATCGAGGAGAGGATCTCGTAAAAGGTGTCGCGGGATGTGACGTCGCCGTCGACGACGAGGACGCTCTCGAGCATGGGGACCTCCCTACCAAACCGGCATCAACGCTTTGACATTAAGGTGTCTGTGCCGAAACAGGCTGCTCGACTTATCGTCTCGCAACGCCTGTTTCGGCACCAAAAATTTTTCCCTTGTCGGAAAAAATTTTTGGACAGGAGAGGATTTGAACCTCTGAAGCACATGTGCAGCAGATTTACAGTCTGCCCCCTTTGGCCACTTGGGTACCTGTCCGAAAATCAAGCTGGCGACCCGGATCGAACGGGTGACCCTCTCATTACAAGTGAGATGCTCTACCTGCTGAGCTACGCCAGCGCGTTATTCTTCTAAAGGGAGATCCATCGGCCTTCGCCGCCTAGCGCGCCCTCTTGAACGCTTTTGGTAAAAACGCAATGATATCCGATGCGATCATACCGGGCTGCGTCTTGTCCTTCGCCGCCAGATCTCCGGCAAGCCCATGCAGGTACACCGCGCAAGAGGCCGCTTCGAAAGACTTCATCCCCTGGGCCAGGAAAGCCGCCACCATACCCGCCAGCACATCGCCGCTGCCGGCCGTCGCCATGCCTGGATTGCCGGTGGTATTGACGTAGGCGCGGCCGTCCGGCGCCGCCACGACGGTCTGAAAACCCTTCAGGATCAGGTGAACATTGTAAAGAAGCGCAAAATCTTTTGCAATCCTTTTTCTCGCACCCTGGACCGCCGTAACGGACCTGCCCATCAGACGCGCCAGCTCTCCGGGGTGCGGGGTCAGGATGACACCCGCCCTCTTCTCTTTAAGCCTTTTTAAAACATCCCGCTTCGCGGCAAGGGCGTTCAGGCCGTCGGCATCGATGACCAGCGGCTTGTCGATCCGTTCCACGAGCCGATGGACGAGCCGCTGTGTCTGCGCGTCGCGCGAGAGTCCCGGTCCTATCACGACGCAGGCCGCCTGCCGGGCCGCGGCCAGGAGCCGCGGCAGGGCCTTGAGGGCCAACGCACCGCCCGCCGTCTGGGGCAAGGAAAGAAAGATCGTCTCCGTCAGCTTCAAGGCGACGATCGGATAGATGCCCTTCGGGACCGCCAGCGTCACGAGCCCCGCGCCGGAGCGCAAGACCGCCTCGGCACACAGGCACGCCGCGCCGACGTAAGAGCGCGAACCGGCGACGACCAAGACGTGACCAAACGATCCTTTGTGCGACGCGGGACGCCTCTTAGATAATCGCGCAGGCAACCGCATAATTTTCAGTATGGGAGAGGGAGAGCGAGATGAGCGAGCGCTTGTTGCGGATACGGCACATCGGCTTGCCGAACTTATCGTGGTAGATCTCTATGTCCTTGAACGCGATGTTCGGCTTCGTGCCCAGGGCCTTGAAGATCGCTTCCTTTGCCGCAAAGCGCGCCGCCAGGTGCTGCATCGGATGGCGCTTGCTCTGCGCGTACGCCAGCTCCTTCTCCGTGTAGACCCTCTTCAAGAAGACATCCCCCCAGCGCTTGACAGCCCCCTCCAATTTATGGATCTCCACGATGTCGATGCCGTTCCCTTTTATCATGGCCTCTTCCCGTCAGACGCGCGCGCGCATCTGCCGGACCGCTCTCTCCAATCCCACTTCGAGCGCGCGGCAGATGATCGAGTAGCCGATATTGAGTTCGTGTATCCCGTCCAGCGCGGCGAGGGGCCGCACGTTGTCATAGTCCAGGCCGTGGCCGGCATTCACGGCCAGGCCCAGCGCCCTGCCCAGGTCACAGGCCCGCTGGATCTTCGCAAGCTCCTGCCGCCGGGCTCGGGGACTCGCGCTCAACGCGTAGCGGCCGGTATGCAGCTCGATCGCCGTTGCGCCGACGTCGCGGCTCGCCCGCACCTGAGACGCTGAAGGCTCGATAAAGAGACTCACGTCCATGCCTGCCTTCTGGAGCCTCCTGACAGCGGCCGCCACGCGGCTCGTGTGCCGGCTGACATCGAGACCGCCTTCCGTCGTCAACTCCAGGCGTCTCTCCGGCACGAGCGTCGCCTGGTCCGGCTTTACCTTTACGGCGACGGCGACGATCGAGGGCGCCACGGACATCTCCAGGTTCAGGCGCCGGCCCAAGGTCCTGCGCAGCGCCCGGACATCGTCGTCCTGGATGTGGCGCCGGTCTTCGCGCAGGTGCACGACGACGGAATCGGCGCCCGCCCGCTCACAGCAACGGGCTGCCGCGATCACGTCCGGCATGCGGCCGCGCCGCTGCTGACGCAGCGTCGCCACATGGTCTATATTGACGCCCAGAAGCGGCATGATCCTCCCTACCGGAACTCGCCGTTCACGTAAAAGTAAACGACGACCGCCAGGATGAGCGCGATCACCTTATACAGCCA
>CAZDLS010000039.1:0-14209 GCA_964506425.1 uncultured Planctomycetia bacterium
GGCGGCGCGGTCCGGCGGCGGCAATCAGGAGACGAACATCCGGCTGCGCACGGCCGTGCAAAAGGCGAAAGAGTCCAACATGCCGTCGGACAACATCGACAAGGCGATCATGCGCGGCACGGGCGAGCTGCCCGGCGTCACCTATGAAGAGGCCACCTATGAAGGATACGGCCCTGCCGGCATCGCCATCATGCTGGACGTCGTCACCGATAACAAGAACCGGACCACGGCGGAGCTGCGCAACATCATGTCAAAGAAGGGGGGGAACATGGCCTCCTCGGGCAGCGTAAGCTTCCTTTTTGCAAAGAAGGGATACATCTCGATAGAGAAGTCCGCCATCGAAGAGGAAAAACTGATGAACGTCGTCCTGGAGGCCGGGGCAGAGGACCTCAAAGGCGAAGGCGATGTCTATGAGGTCACGACCCAGCCGCAGGACCTCGAGGCGGTGAAGGCCGCTCTTGCCCAGGCCAAGGTCCCCGTCCAGTCCGCCGAGATCACGATGGTGCCCGCGACGACCATCAAGGTAGCGGACAAGGGCACGGCCCTGACGATCCTGGGCCTCATGGACACGCTCGAGGAACACGAAGACGTCCAGCACGCCTATTCGAACTTCGACATCCCGGACGCGCTGATGGAGAACGGAGAAAACAAGTAAATGCTGATCTGCGGCATCGACCCCGGATTGAACGTGACGGGTTACGGTCTCCTCGCCGCCACGCCCAAGGGGCTGGTGCTCAAGGGGACCGGTTACGTGCGCACGTCGTCGCGCGACCCGCTGCCGCGGCGCCTGGCCGAGATCCACGGGACGCTGAAGCGGGTCTTCGACCGCCACCGGCCGCAGGCCCTCGTCCTTGAAAAACTCTACGCGCACTACCGGCATCCGGTGACCGCGTCGCTCTTGGGACACGCCCGCGGCGTCATTGCCATGCTGGCCCAGGAATGCGCCATCCCATATTTTGAGTATCCGGCGACGCGCGTCAAGAAGGCCGTCACGGGCAAAGGGCATGCCTCCAAGCAACAGGTCCAGCACATGGTCGAGCACATGCTCGGCGTCAAGGCCGAGGCGCTGGGCCCCGCGGACATCACCGACGCCATCGCTCTGGCCGTGACCCACGCTCTCGTCGCCCGGCGGCAAGAACGGCAAGCCTTGCCCGGATGCGGCCGACGCGGCCGCAAAGGACCGTCATGATCGCACGCATCGAGGGCAGACTGGTCGATAAGAAGAACCACTCTGTCATCCTCGAGAACCACGGGGTCTTTTACGAGGTCTTTCTGCCGCAGATCTCGCTGGGGCGGCTCGACGAGGCCCGGACGCCCGACGGCAGGATGTCCCTGGTGACCTTTCATTACCATCAGGTGGAGCCGGCGCGCAGCATCCCGATCCTGATCGGATTCCTGAACGACCTGGAGAAAGAGTTTTTCGAGATCTTCATCACCGTCTCCGGCATCGGGCCCAAGGCGGCCCTGCGGGCGCTCTCGATGCCTATCGCGCTCATCGCCAAGGCCATCGACGACGGAGATACCGCCGCCCTGCGGTCGCTGCCCGGGATCGGCCCGCAGCGCGCCAGAGAGATCGTCGCCAAGCTCCAGGGCCGGATCAGCCGCTTCGGCCTGCTGCCGAGCGTGCCCCGGGACGCGGCTCCGGAAAGCGCCCGGCGGGACCTGACGGAAGAGGCGGTCGGGGTGCTGATACAGCTCCAGTACAAAAAAACGGAAGCCAAGGAGATGATCGCCCAGGCGCTAAAGAGACAGCCCGAGATCAAAGACCTGCAAGAGCTCTTGAACGCCGTTTACCGGCACCACGGCGGCCGGGATAAGATACCTCGGGCTTGACGAGGGGGTTCCCATGGAAGACACGATCCAACGCGAACGCAATAGATCCGCGATCGAATCCCTGATCTTCATCACGAACAAGCCCATCGCGCCGGAGGAGATCCGCAAGGTCATCGAAGAGATGAGCCTGACCGAGATCAAGGAGACGGTCGAAGAGATCCGCCGCGCGTACGAGGAACGGATGAGCGGTGTGCGCGTCATCGAGATCGCCGGCGGCTTCATGATGGTCACGTCACCCGAGAACGCGGGGACGATCAAGACCTTCTACAAGATCACGCACACCGAGCGGCTCACCGGCCCTTCGCTCGAGACACTGGCCATCATCGCGTACAAGCAGCCGGTCACGCGCGTGGACGTCGAGGCCATCCGGGGCGTCAACGTGGACGGCGTCCTGAGAAGCCTCGTCGAAAAAAACCTGGTGCGCGTCGTCGGCCGCAAGGAGGTCATCGGCCGGCCGTTCGTCTACGGCACGACGCGTTTTTTCCTGGATTACTTCGGCCTCAAATCGCTGGCCGAGCTGCCTAAGATCGAGGAGTTCGCCCAACAAGACAGGCTCATGGACATAAAACTGGCCAGCGGCGAGGGTCCGATCTCGCCGCTGACCCAAGAGGACGAAGAAGATCTATCGCGCGCGCAACAGCAAACGCTGACCCAAGATGCAGCACAACCGCAGTCCGAAACTCCGGAGGCCTCCGATGCCCCTCAAGCAGATCCGTCGGCAAATTGATGCCATCGATAAAGAGATCCTGAAATACCTCAACAAACGCGCCAGCAAGATCCTCGCTATCGGCCGCCTCAAAAAGGCGCGCCGGGCCTCGATCTACGCCCCGGCCCGGGAGAAGGAGATCCTGACGCGCCTGGAGCGGGAGAACAAGGGGCCCTTGACGCACGAGAACCTCAAGGCCATCTACCGCGAGGTCATGTCCGCGTCCTTCTCTCTGGAGAAACCGTTGACGATCGCCTATCTGGGCCCGGCCGCGACCTTCACGCACCTGGCCGCCATGAAACGCTTCGGCTCCTGCGTATCGTACCTGCCGTGCAACAGCATCGGCGACGTCTTTCTCGAGGTCGAAAAGGACCATGCCGACTACGGCGTCGTCCCGATCGAGAACTCGATCGAGGGCGCGGTCTCGCACACCCTCGACATCCTCGTGGACTCGGACCTCAAGATCTGCGCCCAGACCATGCTCGACATCACGCACAACCTCTTGAGCGCCGCGCCCAGGGTCCGGATCCGGCGCATCTACTCCAACCCGCAGGTCTTCGGCCAGTGCCGCCTGTGGATCGAATCGAACCTGCCTAAGGCCGATCTCGTCGAGGTCTCCAGCACAACGCGGGCCGCGCAGATCGCTTCCAAGGAGAAGAACACGTCCTGCATCGCGTCGCTTTTGGCCGCCAAGGAGTACGGCCTTAAGGTCATCGCGCGGGGGATCGAGGACAGCCCGCACAACATCACGAAGTTCCTCGTGATCGGCAAGTACGAGTCCGAACCGACGCAAAAAGACAAGACCTCCATCATGTTCTCGATCAAGGACCGGGTCGGCGCCCTGCACGACATGCTGATGCCCTTCAAGAAGCATGGTATCAACCTGACCAAGATCGAATCGCGGCCGTCCAAGCGCCGGGCCTGGGACTACTACTTCTTCCTGGACCTCTTGGGCCACAGATCGGAGAGGCGCATCCAGAAGGCCCTGGCCGAGCTCGAGGAAAAAAGCAAGTTCCTGAAGGTACTGGGGTCTTACCCCGTCACGGAGTAAGGAGGGGTCTGCCTGACGGGGATATCCTTGGTCAGGCAAATCATAAACCATGATGGTGCGCATACGTAAAGACATCAAGACGATCCAGACCTACGTGCCGGGCAAGCCCATCGAGGAGGTCAGGCGCGAGCTGGGATTGAAAGATATCATCAAGCTCGCCTCGAACGAGAACGCCCTGGGCCCCAGCCCCAAGGCGCTGGCGGCCATCCGGAAGGCCTGCGTCCACCTCCATCGGTATCCCGAGGGCGGCTGTCCCCTCTTGAAAAAGAAGCTGGCCGGCCGGCTCGGCGTCTCGGAAAGGAACCTCCTCTTCGGCAACGGTTCGGACGAGCTGATCGACATCATCTTAAAGACGCTGCAGGAACCGGATGCAGATATCGTCACGGCCGACGTGACCTTCGTCGAGTACCGGATCATCGGTCAGGTCAACGGATTCCGCGTCCTCGAGGTGCCGCTGCGCGACTTTACCTATGACCTGGAGGCGATGGTCCGCCGCGTCACGCCCAGGACACGGGCCATCTTCATCGCCAACCCCAACAACCCGACGGGCACGATGGTGGACCGGGCCGCGGTCCTCAGGTTCCTGAACAGGGTCAGACGCGACCTCCTCGTCGTCTTCGACGAGGCCTATATCGAATATGCCGCTTCGAAGGCGTTCCCGGATTTACGAACGCTCTTGAAAAGGAAGAACGTCGCGGTCCTGCGCACCTTCTCAAAGGCCTACGGACTGGCCGGGTGCCGCATCGGCTACATGATAGCCGATCCTGCGTTCATCGAGGCGGCGGAGCGCGTCCGTCAGCCCTTTAACGTCAACAGCCTGGCCCAGGCGGCCGCCGCCGCGGCCCTGGACGATGGCGGATTCGTCGGCAGGAACAGCGCCCTCCTTAAAAAGGAAAGGCGCCGTCTGTACCGCGCGCTGGACCGGCTGGGCGTCTGGTATCTTGAGAGCGAGACCAACTTCGTCTTCGTGCGTTTTGCGACCGAGGCGCGCCGTATCTGCCGCGCCCTCCTTAAAAAAGGGGTCATTATCCGCGACATGGCGATGTATGACCTCGACCGGTACGCGCGCATCACGGTCGGCACGCCGGCCGAGAACACGAGACTGATCAAGACCTTAAAGACCGTCTTGGAGGCCATCCGATGATCATCGTGCTGCGGCCTGGAGCGACCCAGGCGGACGTCGACCATATCGTCGAACGCGCCCAGAAACTGGGCCTGAAACCCCACATCTCAAAAGGAACGCAAAGGACGATCATCGGCCTGATCGGGCCCGAGGACGCCTTGAGGGCCATCCCCCTTGAGGTCTTCCCGGGAGTCGAGAACGTCATACCGGTCCTGGCGCCCTACCGTCTTGTCTCGCGGGAATTCAAAAAAGAAGACTCCGAGATCGCGATCTCTGCCAACGTCACGGTCGGCGGCAAAAAGATCACGGTCATCGCCGGCCCCTGCGCCATCGAGAGCGAAGAGCGGCTCCTGGAGATCGGCGAAAAAGCCAAGGCGGCCGGCGCCACGGTCCTGCGCGGCGGCGCCTTCAAGCCGCGTACGTCGCCCTATGACTTTCAGGGGCTCGGGGAGAAGGGGCTCGAGATCCTCAAGCGCGTGAGCGCGCAGCTCGGCATGCCGACCGTGACCGAGGTGATGGACCCGCGCGACGTGGGCCTCGTGGCCCGCTGTGCCGACATCCTGCAGATCGGCGCGCGCAACATGCAGAACTTCAACCTGCTCAAAGAGGTGGGCCAGACGAAAAAACCGATCCTCTTGAAGCGCGGCATGAGCGCGACCATCAAAGAGTGGCTGATGTCCGCCGAGTACATCCTCGCCGAAGGCAACCACAACGTCATCCTGTGCGAACGCGGTATCCGGACGTTCGAGACCGCAACACGCAATACCTTCGACATCAGCGCCATCCCGGTCGTCAAGCACTTGGCGCATCTGCCGATCATCGCAGACCCAAGCCACGCCGCGGGCAAGTACAGCTACGTGCCGGCCCTGGCCAAGGCGGCGGTCGCCGCGGGCTGCGACGGCCTCATCATCGAGACCCACACGAGACCCGAGGAGGCCGCTTCCGACGGCGCACAATCACTCTTGCCGGAGAAACTGACCGAGCTTTTGCGGGAACTCAAGACGATCGCGGCCGCCGTGGGCAGGGAGTTATGACATGAAACGCTACCGGAAAGTGGTCATCCTGGGGGTCGGCCTTTTGGGCGGTTCTCTAGGCCTCCTCCTTAAGAAAAGGAGGCTCGCCCGCATTGTCGTCGGCCACTTCCGCAATCCCAAGAAGATACGCCCGGCCCTGCGCAAGGGCATCATCGACGCCGGGACGACCGATCTGAAAGAGGCCGTGCGCCAGGCGGACATCGTCGTGGTATGCACCCCGGTCAGCGATATCGAACGCAAGCTGGCCCTGCTTAAAAAATGTGTCGGTCCGCGAACGCTCGTCACCGATACAGGCAGCACCAAGGTCTCTATCCTGCGCGCCGCCGCCGGCCTGAACTTCGTCGGCGCCCATCCGCTCGCCGGGTCCGAGATGAGCGGTGCCGCCGCGGCACGCGCCGACCTCTTCCGGGACAGCATCTGCATCCTGACGCCGAAAAAGAAGGACGCGGCCTGGAAGAAGGCGGCGGCCTTCTGGAAGGCCGTGGGCTGCCGCGTCGTCACCCTGGATGCCGAACGCCACGACTTTATCCTGAGCCGCTCGAGCCACCTGCCCCACATGGCCGTCTTCGCGCTGATGGAGACCCTTCCCCGGCACGTTCTGCCTTTCGCCGCCGGCGGCCTCAAAGACACTACCCGCATCGCCCTCTCGCCGCCGTCTTTGTGGACGGACATCTTTCTGGCCAACCGGCGCAACGTTCTCGATGCCCTCACGTCCTACGAGCGCGCGCTCGCGCACCTGAAGACCGCGCTGCGCCTGCGCCGGCGGCGCCGGCTGCTGTCTCTATTGACGAAGAGTCGACACATCCGACGATCCATCCCTTGACATGAGACCTCTTAAGACCATCGTGGCCATAGACGGTCCGGCCGGCTCAGGAAAGAGCACGGTCGCCCGCCGCGTCGCGCAACGGCTCGGCCTCTTTTACATCGACACGGGCGCCATGTATCGGTGTCTGGCGCTCAAGGCCCGGCGCCTGGACCTCGACCCGGCGGATGAGGCCGCCATGATAAAGATGACCCGGTCAACGTCCCTCGCCATGGCGTATGACCCGTCTACCGATCGCCTGTGCGTACAGCTGGACGGGGAGGACGTCACCGAAGAGATCCGCCAGCCGGCCATCACGCAGAGCGTCTCCACTATCGCCCGGATCAAGGAGGTCCGCGAAGAGATGGTGAAGATCCAGCGCCGGCTGGCCGAAGGCCGCCGGGCGGTCCTGGAAGGGCGCGATACGACGACGGTCGTCTTCCCCGAAGCCTACAAAAAATTCTACCTCGATGCGTCGGCCGCCACGCGCGTCCACCGGCGCTTCCTGGAGATGAAGGCCAAGGAGATGCCGGTCGACGAACCGACCGTCCGGCGTGACATCGAGCAGCGCGACCGCCTCGACTCCACGCGCGTGCACGCGCCGCTGCGCCGGACCCCCGACGCGGTCTACATCGACACGACGGACCTCTCCATCGACGAGGCCACCGACAAGGTGATCGAAGAGAGCAATAAAACATGAACGACCAACACCTCATCCGGAACTTCTCGATCATCGCCCATATCGACCACGGCAAGTCGACCCTGGCGGACCGCATCCTGCAGTTCACCGGGGCGATCGACGAACGCCGCTTCCACAATCAGCTCCTCGACGACATGGACATCGAGCAGGAGCGGGGCATCACCATCAAGGCCTCGGCGGTCACGCTCGCCTACCCCGCCCGGGACGGACACACCTACACCCTGAACCTCATCGACACGCCCGGCCACGTGGACTTCACCTATGAGGTGGCCAAGTCACTGGCCGCCTGCGAGGGGGCGCTCCTTTTGATCGACGCCAGCCAGGGCATCGAGGCCCAGACGGTCGCCAACTTCTATCTCGCGCGCGAGCACAACCTCAAGATCATCCCCGTCATCAACAAGATCGACATCGCCGGCATCGACATCGACCGGGTCAGGCACCAGATCAGGGACATCCTGCGCATGCCCGAGGAAGAGATCCTGCTCGCCTCGGCCAAGGAAGGAACCGGCACCCAAGAGATCCTCGAGCGCATCATCAGGATCATCCCGCCGCCGTCGGGCAGCCCCGGCCCCCCTCTGGAAGGCCTCATCTTCGACTCACAGTTCGACACCTACAAAGGCGTCATCATCTACACCCGCCTCTTCAACGGCAGCCTCAAGGCGGGAGACGACATCACGATGATGCAAGCGCACAAGACCTGTACCGTCGAGGAAGTCGGGATCTTCAAGCCCCAGATCGTCTCGACGAAGGGCCTCGCGTGCGGACAGGTCGGGTATCTGACGGCCAACATCCGGGACCCCAAAGAGGTGATGATCGGAGACACGATCACGCTCACCGCCGAACCCGCGGCCACGCCGCTGCCCGGATACAAGCCCGTCAAGCCGCTCGTCTTCTGCGGCATCTACCCGGTTAATGCCAAAGACTTTCCCGCGCTCAAGGAGGCGATGGAAAAACTCAGTCTTAACGACTCCTCCTTCGTCTTCGAGCCCGAAAGCTCGCAATCCTTTGGCTACGGGTTCCGCTGCGGTTTCCTGGGGCTGCTGCACATGGAGATCGTCCAGGAACGCCTGGAGCGCGAATACAACCTCAACCTCGTCTTAACGACCCCCAACGTCGTCTACCGCATCATCGACCGCGAGGGCAACGTCACCGAGATCGACAACCCGGCCAAGTATCCGGACCCGGCCCGCATCCGCAGCGCCGAGGAGCCTTTCGTGCGCGTCTTCATGATCGTGCCCACCTGGGCGATCGAGTCGGCCTGCGAGATGGCCAAGGCCCGCCGCGGCACCTTCGTCGCCAACGATTACCTCGACGAGGACCGTGTCAAGATCGTCTACCGGATGCCGCTGGCCGAGATCATCGTGGACTTCTATGATAAAATAAAGTCGGCGACCAAGGGGTACGGCTCGCTCGACTACGAGTTCGACGGCTACGAACCGACCGAGCTCGTCAAGCTCGACATCCTGTTGAACGATAAGGTCTGCGACGCCTTCTCGTGCCTCATCCATAAAGGCAAGGCGCAGGTCAAGGGCCGCGCCCTGACACAGAAGCTCAAAGAGCTCATCCCGCGGCAGCTCTATCTCGTCACGGTCCAGGCGGCGGTCGGCGGCCACATCCTCGCCTCCGAGAAGGTCCGCCCGGTGGGCAAGAACGTGACGGCCAAGTGCTACGGCGGCGACATCACGCGCAAGCGCAAGCTCTGGGAGAAACAGAAAGAGGGCAAGAAACGCCTCAAGCAGGTCGGTAACGTGGAGATCCCCCAGGAAGCATTCCTGGCAGCACTCAAGATCTGACACTTCGACTCCCCCGCCTCGGGCGGGGTCGCTCGGGACCCCTCCCGAAGGACAGGAAGGCAAGGCTCAACATGATCAAGATCTGGCGCGACCTCGATCCCAAGAAAAAGGCCTGGCTCAAGGAGATGGGGGAGACGATCGCCTGGGCGCTGGTCCTCGCGCTCATCATCCGCTCGTTCGTCATCCAGCCCTTCAAGATCCCCACCGGCTCGATGGAGCCGACCCTGCAGCCCGGAGACCGGATCCTGGTATTGCGCTACGTCTACGGCCTGAGGATCCCGTTCACGACCAAGCGGTTCTTCAAGTGGCACGACCCCGAGGTCGGGGACATCATCGTCTTTAATTATCCGGAGGAGCCCAAGCGGGACTTCATCAAGCGCTGCGTGGCCCTGCCGGGCGACGCGGTCACGATCCGCAACGGTCGCGTGGTCCGCAACGGCGAACCCTTGCAGAAGGAGCCTTTCAACCGGCTCTTCTATTACAACAAAGGCCCCTATGGGTGGGATGAGGAGATGGTGGTCCCCGATAAAGAATACTTTTGTCTCGGCGATAACAGCGCCTCCTCGAAAGACTCCCGTTACTGGGGATTCCTGGATGACAAGTACCTCATCGGCAAGGCGGTCTTGATCTACTGGCCGCCCAACCGCATCCGCGCGCTGGAATGATGGGACCGAATTTTCATCCCCCGAAGGGGGATCACATGACGTTTGCCAATAAGGTCACCCTTTTTCGCATCATCAGCATCCCTTTTTTTATCGCCGCCCTCGTGTTCTACACCCCTGAGCGGACCTTCCTGAAGTGGACCGCCCTGGGCATCTTTCTCTTGGCCATCGTCTCGGACGTCATCGACGGATACATCGCGCGCACCCACCGCCAGAAGACGCCGGCCGGCGCCATTCTGGACCCGCTGGCGGACAAGACACTCATCATCACGGCGTTCCTGCTCCTCTACCACATCTCCCGGGCCCACCTGGCCGTGGCCCTGCCTCTTTGGGTCGTCATCCTCGTCGTCAGCCGTGATGTCATCATCCTTATCGGCGGGGCGTTGATCCTCATGGTCAATAAGACAAGAGGGATCGCCCCCACCTGGTGGGGCAAGGCGACCACCTTCTTTCAGATGGCAACGGTGGTCGGCATCATCCTGGAGGTACCGGCCGTGCGGCTCGTCTGGATAGGGGCAAGTCTCCTCACGGCCATTTCGGGCGTGGACTACGCGCGGCGCGGCATCCAAACGCTCAATGAGACACAACTGCCGGCAAAGACATGTTAAACATCTTTCTGGGGCTGATCGTCAGTTATCTGCTGGGCAGTATCCCCACGGCCTTTCTCCTGGGCAAGGTCCTCAGGAAAATTGACATCCGTCGGCACGGCTCGGGAAACGTCGGCGCCACGAACGCCTTCCGCGTCCTGGGCAAGAAGATCGGCACGGCCGTCCTGTTGGCCGACATCGTCAAGGGTTTTGCCGCCGTGGCACTGGCCCAAGGCTTCTTCTATGAGCCGTTGCCGGAGATCAGCCTCAACACGTACCTGTGCTGCGCGGCCCTCACCGTGGTAGCAGGGCACAACTGGACGCTCTTCCTCAGCTTCAAAGGAGGCAAGGGCATGGCCACGAGCCTTGGGGCGCTTTTGGCCTTTACCGTGCTCATCCCGGGCTTTGCCGGCACCCTGACGTGCATGCTGGTTTTCTGGTGCGTCGTCTTCCTCGTCTCCGGTTACGTATCGCTCGCCTCGGTCACGGCAGCGATCTTCCTGACCCCAACAGCGATCTTTTTTCGCGTTCCCAAAGAGGTCGCCGTCTTCCTGGCCATCTTAAGCATCGTTGCTTTGTTTAGACATAAGTCCAATATCTTAAGGCTGTTACAGAAAAAAGAGAGCCGCTTTAACACCCGCCGCCTCTTCAAAAAGACCCCGTAGAAAACGCTTTCCGTAACCCCTTGTCCTACCATTGTTTTCAACCCCCAACGTGATATATTATTGTTGAGATACGTCTAGGCAATGTTGCCGGGTTGCCTCAAGCAACAGAGCAGGATCTGAAAAAGATGGGGGACCCGGTTTTCCTTTTATATAAGGTAAGAGGGCTCGATGAATAAAGAGAAGGGCACGACGATGCGCGACATGGTCTTCAAAAACCTTACGTCTGCGGACAAAAAGAAGAGGATCCTGTGGGCCTCGGAGACCATCACCGAGAACGGCCTCCTGACCAGGATCCATAAGTACCTTATTTATATCGTCAAAGAGGTCGACAAGAAAGAGGTCCGGCACAGCCAGCGCCCTGCGATCCACGTCCTGCGGTGCCGCGACACCCACGAGAAGACGGAGAAATTCCACATACGGATGAAGGGAGGGGTCTACTGCATCACGAAGGAGAAGTGTTTCTTCATCAACTTCTGCCACACGCTGAAGATCGACCTCTGCCAGGACCCTCACCCCACGCATCTATAAACACGAAGACCCGCCACGGGGGGATACGGACAGGCACCGCTTAACGGTGCCTGTTCTTTTTTTCCTTTTTACCTGTCCCTCGACACGCCTTGCCCCAAGGTGTACAATATCGTCATGGCGAGCATCTGCCCTGAGTGTCGGCGTCCGATCGAGGATGACGACGCCCTCTTGTGTCTGTACTGTGGAGCATCTTTGCGCCGGCCCGCCGGTTTCATGGGCCGCCTCAAGTACAGGCCGGGCCCTTTCGTCCTCGCGGCCGTGGTCTTGTTGATGATCCTGTCTTTTGTCCTGCTCGTCTTATGATGTCGCAAAGGCTCCTGTTCGCCCTTTTTTCCTTCTGTGTCATGAACAGCGGACTGCACCCTGATAAGGCCTTCGGCGCCGCGGATGAGCGCAGGGCCGAACGCCACCACATGGTCGATACGCAGATCGCCGCCAGGGGCGTGACGGACGAGCGTGTCCTCGATGCCCTCAAGCGCGTGCCGCGCCACGACTTCGTGCCCGGTTACCTGAGCCGCGAGGCGTACGCCGACGGACCGCTGCCCATCGGCCACGACCAAACCATCTCCCAGCCCTACATCGTCGGCCTCATGACCGAGACGGCGGCGATCCGGCCCCAAGACAAGATCCTGGAGATCGGTACCGGCTCCGGCTACCAGGCCGCGGTCCTGTCCCTGTTGGCGGCCGAGGTCTTCTCCATCGAGATCATCCCGGAGCTCGCCGAGAGCGCGGCCGCGCGGCTCGAGAAGATGGGATACGCCCATGTCACGGTCCGGCACGGAGACGGTTACCAAGGGTGGCCCGAAGAAGCCCCCTTTGACGCCATCATCGTCACGGCCGCTCCACCGAGCGTCCCGAATGAACTCGTCCGCCAACTCAAGCCGGGCGGCCGGCTCGTCGTCCCCGTCGGGACGGTCTTCCAAGACCTCCTCCTCGTCACCAAGGAGGCCGACGGGAAGACGCGCCAGGAGCGCCTCATCCCCGTGCGCTTCGTCCCGATGGTGCGCGGCACAAAGTAAAAGTACTTGACTTTTATGTCTCCTTGTTATAAAAAGTGAAGCACACCGCAAAAATAGAGGAGGGGGCATGCTCGCCGTGATATTGATGATGTTCGGGATACTCTTTCGTATCATTCCGCACGCGCCGAATTTTACGCCGGTAGCGGCGATCGCCCTGTTCGGGGCGACCTTTCTGCCGAACAGGCGCCTGGCGCTTATCATGCCTCTGGCCCTCATCATGATCAGCGACCTCTTCATCGGCCTTCATGACATCGTCATCTTCACGTGGGGCAGCGTCGTCCTGGTCAGCCTCATCGGCCTGGCCCTGCGTCAGAGACAAAAGACGACGACCGTCGTGTTCGGCTCGCTGGCGTCCTCCGTGGCCTTTTACCTCGTGACGAACTTCGGGGTATGGGCCGCGGGCTGGTACCCGCCGACAGCACAGGGGCTCCTCCAGTGCTATGCCGCCGGCATCCCGTTCTTCAGGAACTTCCTCGCGGGCACGCTGATCTACTCAGCGGCCTTCTTTGGGACATACGCGCTTGCCGCGCGGGCGGTCCGCCGCACGTCGCTGGCCAAGGCGCTTTTGACAAATTAATTCCGTTCTCTGTGGGAGAAGGGAAGTGCCGTGACCCCCGGGATATCCGGGGGGATTCGGCCGCGGTCCCGCCGCTGTGAACCTGCCCTCGCGTACCAAGCGAGGTCCAAACGTCAGGACATGGTGACCACTGCTTCAGATCCGCGCCATAGGGCGCGGATCCGGGTGGGAAGGTCGTCCGAGACGTGCGGGTGAGCCAGAAGACCTGCCTGCAGTTTCGCGCCTGATTTTGGCTTCGAGGTAAAGCCGGGGGTGATAGACGCACTGTCACAACCCCTGACTTCAAATGAAGTCAGGGGTTTTTTATTGTCTCACCTTTTATGAACAGGAGACAAACATGTCAAAACAAATACAGTTCCGGACCATTTTTGTCCTGACCGCCGCCCTGGGAACCGGCCTGCCCGCGCCCGGACACGCGACGCCCGCCGTCGATATCGAACGCATCATCGTCACCTCCTCGCGCACGGACGAGGCGATCCACCGCACGCCCCGTTTCACCACGATCCTCGATGCCGATGACATCGCCGCCACCAACGCCCGCACCATCACGGACCTCCTGCGCACGGTCTCCGGCGTGTCGGTGCGCGACTACACCGGGACCGGCAAGTCCGTCAACGTCGACATGGCCGGCTTCAGCGAGGCCGCGCCCAGCAACATCCTCGTCCTCATCGACGGCCGCCGCGTCAACGCGATCGACCTCTCCAACACCGACTGGAGCCAGATCTCGCTCTCCCAGATCGAGCGCATCGAGATCATGCGCGGCGCCGGCTCCGTCCTCTACGGAGACAACGCCACGGCCGGCGTCATCCATATCATCACGAAAAGGGGCAAAGGCGAACCGGGCGTGACGCTCGAGACAAAAGGCGGCAGTTACGATACCTGGGGCATCACCCTGGAGACCGGCGGCGAAATAGGCCCCTCCACGTTCCGGCTGACCGCCGAGACCTTTGACACGTCCGGCTACCGGACGAACAGCGACCTGGAACGCCGGGACTTTGGCCTGGAGGTCAGCCGCCGGCTCGCTGACCGCTGGCAGGTCGACCTCACCGCCGGCCACCACCAGGACGAATACGGCCTGCCCGGCGCCCTGAGCGAGGCAAACCTCCTCGCCCTGGGCCGGCGCGCCACC
>CAZDLS010000040.1:0-13982 GCA_964506425.1 uncultured Planctomycetia bacterium
TCCCTCCAGAAATAGTGTCGTTTCTGCGTAACCTCAATAAATATAAAAGGTTATGAATAAATTCAGCCAACATATTCCTGAATATTTTAGGTTCTTCTTCCGCAGCATCAGAAGGGGTTGATGAATTTACTCATATCTTATTGTCACAAATAAGGTTACGCAGAAACGACACTAATTATTCTAGGAGTCGAGGAGGTTCTCGCGGCGCTTGGGGGCGGAGGGGATGCGCAGGCCTTCGCGGTACTTGGCCACGGTGCGGCGGGCGATCGTCACCTTTTCGGATCCGGCCAGGATCTCGGCGAGCGCCTGGTCAGAGAGGGGGTGGGATTTGTCCTCTTCTTCGACCAGGTCGCGGATGCGGCATTTGAGCTGCTCGGCGGAGACGTCCTGGCCATCCATGTTCTTGATCGCCGTGGAGAAGAAGTGGCGCAGGGGGAAGATGCCGATCGGCGTCTGGACGTACTTGTTCATGATGATGCGCGAGATCGTGGATTCGTGCAGGTCGGTCCGTGCCGCGATCTCCTTCAGGGTCAGGGGCTTGAGCCGTTTCATGCCCTCGAGGAGCGCTTCCTTTTGGATCTCGACGATCAGCTCCACGACGCGCAGGATGGTGTCGCGCCGCGTCTGGACCGCGTGGATGAGGCGCGTGGCGTTGCGGATCTTTTCGCGTATAAAGTCCTTGGTCTTGTCATCCACGCTGGCGGAGCGTAGCATGCCGCGGTAGGAGGCGTTGACGCGCACGGTCGGCACCTTGTCGTCGTCCGTGATGACGACAAGGTCGCCGTCTTTTTCCTCGATAGAGACGTCCGGGATCACATACACCGCTTCCTCCGAGGCGAAGGCCCGGCCGGGCTTGGGCTCGAGGCTGTGGATCTTGTGGATCTTTTCGGCGAGCCCCTCGCGGGTGCATCTGAGCTTGCGGCAGATCTTGTCGAAGTGGTGTTCGGCGAGTTCGTCGAGGTAGCCCTCGATGAGCTTTAGGAGGACCGGGTCTGTTTCCTGCCGGCGACGAAGTTGGATCAAGAGGCACTCCTTGAGGTCGCGCGCGCCCACGCCGGGCGGGTCAAAGGTCTGGATGAGCCGCAGGGTCTCCTCGAACTCCTTTTCGGTGAAGGTGAGGGGCGTTGCGGGCGTCTGGATCTCTTCCATCAGGTAGCCGTTTTCGTTGATGTGCATGATGATGTGCATGCCCAGGGCCACCTGTTTTTCGTCCTTGGCGTTGATGCGCAGCTGGCGCAGGAGGGTCTCGCTCAGCGTCTCCTTGCGTCCCGGGACGGGCCGTTCGTAATTGGCGATCTCCCGGGGCATGATCTCGCGGCTGAGGCCCGCGTAGTCGTTCTCGTCCTCGGATGCCGAGGCGGCCTTGAGCCGGTCGGGCAGGGAGTCGGAGGCGGGCGGGGCAAGGACCTCTTCCAGGACGGGGTTCTCCTGGAGTTCGGCCTCCACGAGCCGCTTGAGTTCCATGACCGGCAGCTCCAGCGCCTTGATCGTCTGGCGCAGGCTCTGGGAAAAGACGGCCTTTTGGTGTTGTTCGAGCCTTGCCTTGTTTGCCATACTTTTATTATAGCATATTTTGCGGAGCGGGTCATTTCCGTTGGGTCCCGAGGTCTTGCGCAGGGGCAAACTTCTTGCATTCTGACCCTGATGGAGTAAAATAATTTCCATGAGTCCGAGGAAAGAAAGGGTAAAGGTCCTCATCGCGGACGATGATCCGGATATCTGCACCTCGTTGCGCAAGTATCTGGAACGGCGGGGGTATGCGGTGGCTGTGGCCTTTGACGGCGCCCAGGCCCGCCAGTTGATCGAGCAGGAGCGGTTCGGCTTTTTCTTTCTCGATTGCAGCATGCCGGAGCTGACGGGGCTGGAGCTGGTGGAATCGGCCCGGCGCAATAATCCTGGGTCGAAGATCGTCATCGTCTCGGGGTTCCCCTCGGTGGACGGCGGGATGCTCCGCGAGATGGGCGGGGACCGGTTCGTGCACAAGCCGGTCCAGTTTTCGGATATCGACAAGATCCTGGAAGAAGGGGAGGGACCATGAGATTGTTCGGGATACTCGTGTCAGCCGCGTTTTTAATGGCAATGATGGGTGAGGGCGTTGCCCGCGCCGGAGAGGACGGACCTATGGCCGTACTGGAGACGAACCAGGGGACGATCGCTGTAAGGCTTTTTTCGGACGTGGCGCCTAAGGCCTGCGAGAATTTCCTGGGTCTGGTGAAGAAGGGATATTACGACGGTATCACCTTCCATCGCGTGATCGCCGACTTCATGATCCAGTGCGGCGACCCGACGGGTACGGGCGCGGGCGGAGAGTCGATCTGGGGCACGAAGTTCGAGGATGAGGTGCGGCCGGACGTGACGTTCGACAGGCCGGGCCTCTTGGCCATGGCCAACGCCGGCCCCGGCACCAACGGCAGCCAGTTCTTCATCACCGTCGCCCCGACACCGTGGCTTAACCTGCGCCACACGATCTTCGGCGAGGTCGTCGAGGGGTATGACGTCGTCAAGAAGATCTCCGAGGTGCCGGTCGGGGCTCAGGACAGGCCCCGCGAGACGCAGAAGATCATCCGCGCCACCGTGAAGGAGGCGTCGTGATCGACCTGAAAGACGTCCAGGAGCGCAATCGGGCGCTCTTGACCTTTACCGTCGGCGGCACGTTTATCATGTGCCTGTGGATGGTCGGGCCGTATCTGATCCATCGGTTCTGGGACCCTTCCTTCGGCGCGTTTTCCCCGGGGGCGTGGCGCTGGGTGGGGGGCACCTTCGTGGCGCTGGGGTACCTGCTCGCCGTCTGGTGCGTGATGCTCTTTATCCGTATCGGAAAGGGCACGCCGCTGCCTTTTGCCCATCCTCAGCGGCTGGTCATCGTGGGGCCGTACCGGTACGTGCGCAACCCCATGGTGCTGGGGACCGTCCTCTTTTTGCTCGGCAACGGCCTCGTCCTGGGGTCTTATGGCGTCCTTGTCTACGCCGCCCTGATATTCTTGGTGATGCACCTCTTCGTCCTCGTCGAGGAACGTTCTCTCTCGCGGCGTTTTGGCGACGCCTACCTGATCTATTGGCGCCAGACACCCCGCTGGTGGCCGAGGCTCTCCCCCGGTTATGAAACAATTTGACATTAAACTGGCGCAGAACGCCGACGAGCTACGTTGTGCCCAGCGCCTGAGGCACCGGGTCTTTGTCGAAGAGATGGGCTGTCGTCTGACGGCGGCCCACGAGGAAGGGCTCGACGTCGATCCCTTTGACGCGCTCTGCGACCACATCATCGTCGTGGACCAGCGCACGGGCGAGACGGTCGGCACGTACCGGCTCCTGCGGCGTTCCCGGTTGGGGCCGCAGGACCGTTTCTACGCGGAGGGGGAGTTTGATATCGCCTCGATCCGCGCCTTGCCCGGCGAGATCCTGGAGCTGGGGCGCTCCTGCGTGCACAGGGATTACCGCCGCCAGGCTATCCTGAGCCGCCTGTGGGCCCAGATCGCGGCGTATATCCGGCAGCATCGCGTGACGTATCTCTTCGGCTGTTCGAGCGTGTACACGACCGATCCCAAAGAGGTGAGCCGTTTTTACGACCTGTTCACGCGTCGGTACAGCGCGTCCCCTGCGACGCGCGTGTGTCCCGTTCCGGGGCGCGAGGTGCCGGGGTTGGCGCCGGGCGCCTTGAAGCGCGGCGAGGAGAAGAGCGTCTTGTTGAAATTGCCGGCCCTCATCCGTTCCTACTTGAAGTTGGGCGCGCGCATCTGCGGGCCGCCGGCCCTGGACCGGGAGTTCGGGACCGTTGATTTTTTCATGCTCTTGAGCGTTGCCGAGATGTCGCGGGCGTATCTGCAGCGTTTGGGTATAAGCGAGGTTGCCGCGTGAGGGCATTCTTCAAGGGGTTGGCCTGTTTTTTTTGTCTTTGCGTCTACCTCCTCGCGGAAGTCGTCCTGGCGTTTGCCTTTTTCTTCCTCGCCAAAGGGGTGAAGCGGCGCTGGGCCGCGCAGATGGTCCGTCTTTTTGCGCGCAGCCTGGTCGGGATCCTCGGCATCCGGGTCCGCGTCACGGGCGCTGTCAAAGAGGCGAAGACGCTACGCGGCGCGTTTTTCGCGCCCAACCATCTGAGTTATATCGACGGGTTCGCCATGGCGGCGGTCTTTCCGTTGATCTTTGTCGGCAAGAGCGACTTGAAGTCCTGGCCGGTGATCGGTTGGATGACGCAGCTCTCCGGGACGATCTTCATCGATCGCGGCCGGCGCAACCACCTGGTGGATTCCATTCGGGAGATGGCCGTCACCTTGGAGCAGGGGGCCAACGTCCTGTGCTTCCCCGAGGGCACGACCACGAACGGCGAGGTCCTGCTGGCGTTCAAGAGCACCCTTTTTGATGCGTCGGTGCAGTCCGGGGCGAGCGTCGTGCCGGTGAGCATTGTCTATGAGAAGGTGGACGGGGCGCCGTTTTCTCTCGCCAACCGGGACCGGATCTGCTGGTACGGGGAGATGACGTTCTGGGACCACCTCGTCGGCCTGTTGCGGTGTCGCGGCGTGGAGATGTCGCTTAAGGTCCATGAGCCGGTCTGGGCGGATGCGCCGGCCGGCAATTCCGACGTGAGGAAGGACCTCTGCGACCGGACGTACGCGGCGGTCAGGGGCGGGGTGCGGCTTTTATCGGCGTAACGCAAGGAAAGATCCGATGGCGCGGGCACGCATCGATCAACAGGGGGTTTTGCCGTCTTTCACCCTTCGGGGACGCGGCGGCGAGGTCTTTGACAGTGTCGACCTGAGAAAGAAGAAGAGCCTGGCGCTCTTCTTGTTGTCCCAGCCGGCCTCTTCGTTCCTGGTGAAGCTGGAGGACGCTGTCAGGGATTTGCGTGAATGCGGGGCCGAGGTCGTGGTCGTCTGCCCCTGCGGCATAGACCGTCTCGAGGAGCTCCACCGCGCCCACCGGCTGACCAGCGTGCTCCTGGCTGACGAAGAGCGCGAGGTCTTCGACCGCTGCCTCGAAGCTCCCGCGGACGAGTCGGCCTGCGCCCTTTTCGTCGCCGACCGCTCCGGCACCGTCTACTTCCGCTGCGCGGGCGACGGCCCGGCCGCCCTGCCCTCCTGGGATGACATCAAGAAGGCCGTCGCCTTCGTCGAAAGCCAATACACCGTCCCAAAGTGAGACAAACAGCCAGGCTCTTTGTCTCATTTTCCCCGCACGGATTTGAGACAAAGAGCCTGGCTGTTTGTCTCAATTTCTTTTTCATGTCCCTTCTTGTAGCGATTGAGCCATGAGCCGTCCGAACGATATTGTTATTCAGGCCAAGGGGTTGCGTAAGACATTCCGCGATATCGTTGCGGTCGATGGCATTGATTTTTTTGTGCGGCAACAGGAGTGTTTCGGTTTTCTGGGGCCTAACGGCGCCGGCAAGACCACGACCGTGCGCATGGCGCATGGCTTCATGATGCCGACAGGCGGGGAGCTGCGCATCCTCGGCGACGACGTCACCGAGCACCCGCGGCGCGTCAAGGCGCAGTTAGGCGTCTGCCCGCAGGACAACAACCTCGACCCGGACCTGACGGTCTTCGATAACCTGCGGGTCTTCGCGCGGTACTTTGACATCGATGAGGTTTGGGCGCGCCGGCGCGCCGAGGAGCTTTTGCAGTTCATCGGCATGACCCACCGGCGCGACGCCTCGATCGAGGAGCTCTCCGGCGGCATGAAGAGGCGCCTGCTCATCGCGCGGGCGCTCCTGAACCAGCCGAAGGTCCTCATCCTGGACGAGCCGACGACCGGGCTCGACCCGCAGGCGCGCCACCAGATATGGGAGACGATCATCCAGCTGAAGAAGCGCGGCACGACCGTTCTTTTGACGACGCACTACATGGACGAGGCCCAGCACCTGTGTGACCGCCTCGTCATCATGGACCATGGCCGCATCCTCCTCGAGGGGCCGCCGCGTCCGTTGGTCCGCGAGCACATCGGCGCCAACGTCATCGAGATCGATTCGTCGGACCCAACGGTTGCCGAATACCTGAGGTCCCGCAACGTGGCCTTCGAGCGCTCCGCGACCCACTATTACATCTTCGTCAAGGACGGCGGCCACGAGTTCCGGGAGCTGGCCGCCTGCGGCCAGGCCGACGCCTGCGTCCTGCGCACGGCCAACCTGGAGGACGTCTTTTTAAAGGTCACCGGCCGCGAGCTCCGCGAGTGAGACAAACAGCCAGGCTCTTTGTCTCATTTTCCCCGCACGGATTTGAGACAAAGAGCCTGGCTGTTTGTCTCAATTTTATATGGATAGGATCCTAAAGAACATCAGCAGGCGGTTTTGGCGGGTGTGGCAGCGCAACTTCGACGTCTATTGCGCGACGTGGAAGCTCAATTTTATCCCGCCGCTCTTTGAGCCGCTCCTGTATCTGTTCGCGTTCGGCATGGGCCTCGGCGGCCTCGTCAAAGAGGTGGTGTACCAGGGCAGCGCCGTCACGTATCTGCGTTTCATCGCGCCGGGGCTGGTCGCGACCGCCGTGATGAACCACGGGTTCTTCGAGACGACGTATGCGTCGTTCGTGCGCATGTATTTTCAGAAGACCTTTGACGCGATCCTCTCGACCCCGCTGATGCTCGAGGACGTCGTCTTCGGCGAGGTGGTCTGGGGGATGACGAAGGCGTTCTGGGCGGGCGGCATCATGTTCGCGGTCGTCTCCTGCTTCGGCCTCCTGAGCTTTCCCGGGGCGCTGGCGATGCTCGTCGTCATCCTTGTCGGCGGCTTCGCCTTTTCCGCGATGGGCATGTGTTTCACGGGCATCGTCAAGAACATCGAGATGTTCAACCTGCCCGTCTTTCTCTTCATCACGCCGATGTTCCTCTTCAGCGGCATCTTTTTTCCGCTCGACCAGCTGCCGGGCTGGGCGCAGGCGGTGGCGTGGTGCCTGCCGATGACGTACCTCGTCTCGGCGCTGCGCACGTTGGCGCTGGGCCTTCCCCTTGCCGGGTTGGCAAAAGACATCCTCGTCCTGGCCTTGCTCGGCGCGGCGTGCGCCTATCTGAGCCTGGTCGTGATGAAGCGCAGGCTGATCAAGTGAACGACCTGCCCGTCTTCCCCCAGACCCGGCCGCTCGAGCGCGACGACAAGCCCCTTTTCGACGATCTGTTCCGCCGTTTCCCGCCGCGCCTGTCGGAGTACACCTTTACGAACCTCTTTGCCTGGCGCAAGGCGTACCGTTTCACCGTCAGCCGGATGGAGGCGTGCGTCCTCTTGGTCTCTCAGAAAGGCGACACCTGGCGGGTCTTTGATCCCTTGGGGCCGCAGGAGGCCAAGCGCGAGGTGATGATGAAGTGTTGTGACACCGCGGCCGCGCCGCGCCTCGAGTTCTGCCGCATCCCGGAGGCGACGGCCCGTCTCTTTTCCCGCGAGGACGGCTGGTCGGTCAGGGAGGACCGGGACAACTTCGATCACATCTACCGGACCCGGGACCTCATCGGGCTCAAAGGCAAGGACTACGACGGCAAGAGAAACTTCATCAAGAGGTTCAAGGGGGCCGTGGCCTTTGAGTACCGGCCTTTGACGGCCGAACGCGTGAAAGATTGCTTTCATTTTGAAGAGGAGTGGTGCCGGACCAAGGACTGCCAGCGCGTCGAGGGGATCTTGACGGAGAAAGAGGCGCTGGAAGAGATGCTGCATAATTATACGTTTTTGGGCGTCGCCGGCGGCATGATCGAGGTCGCGGGCAAGGTCGAGGCGGTCGCCCTGGGCGAGGCGCTCAACCCGGAGACGTTCGTCGTGCACGTGGAGAAGGCCAACGGCGCCCTGATCGGTATCTATCAGACGATCAACCAGATGTTCACGGCCGCCGCAGCCGCCTCCTTTACCTATGTGAATCGCGAGCAGGACCTGGGCGTCGCCGGCCTGCGCCAGGCCAAGGAGTCCTACCACCCCTGCGCGATGGAGAAGAAGTACATCATCACCAGGAAGGTGCGGTAAAAGGCCCGGTGGCAGTAAAGACCTGGTCTTTCTATGCCATCTCTTGGCAAAAATGCGGCAAAAACGACCAGGTCTCTTTTGTCATAATCGTGGCAAAAACGACCAGGTCTTTTTTACCATGACTTATGGGTCTTGGTGGACGGGCGCGGGGTTGCGCGATATAATTAAGCTGCGATGTGGATACGGATCCTTTCAGGCTCGGTGACGTTGGAGGCGGAGCTCAACGGCTCCAAGACGGCGAAGTTTCTCTGGGAGCGGCTGCCGGTGCAGGGCGAAGCGGAGCTGTACGGCGAGGAGGTGTATCTTTACCTCGCGGCGTGCACGGGGCCGGAGGAGAAGTATACCGTGCCGGTCGTGGAGGTCGGGGCCGTGGCCTATTCGCCGCAGGGGCCGTGTCTGTGTTTTTTCTTTGGGCCGACGCCGGCGAGCCGCGAGGAGGAGTGCCGGCCGGCGAGCATGGTGACGGTCATCGGCAAGATCATCGGTGACCCCCGGCGGCTGTGTCAGGTAAAGCTGGGCGACAAGATCGAGGTGACGAAGGCATGAACGCGGGCTGGCTTTTATTGATCGGCGGTATCGTGTTGGGCGCGGCGTTGGCGGGGACCGTTGCGTGGGTCCGGCGCCGCGCCGCGAGACGCGAGGAGGAAAAAAAGGAAGAGGCGCTCAAGGGCGCCTTTGCGCAGCTCTCCCAGGAGGCGCTCTCCAGGAACAACGACGCCTTTCTGGCCCTCGCCGGCGAGAAGCTCAAGGCGGCGCTGGCGGTCGGCGACGAGAAGATAGAGGGCAAGAAGAGGCTCATCGACCAGACGTTGGATGAGATGAAGAGAGAGCTCGCCGGCGTCCAGGATCTGGTGCGCGCGCTCGAGAAGGACCGCGAGAACAAGTTCGGGGAGTTGAGCGAGTCGTTGAAGGGCGCCGCCGCGCAGACCGCCAAGCTCCAGCAGGCCGCGGACCGGCTCAACAGCGTCTTGTCCGACACCAAGCAGCGGGGCCACCTGGGCGAGAAGATGACCGAGGACATCCTGCAGCTGGTGGGCTTTGTCGAGAACGTGAATTTCTCCAAGCAGGTGGTCCAGGGCGAGGGCCGGCCGGACTACACCTTCTTCCTGCCGCGGGACCTCAAGATCAACATGGACGTCAAGTTCCCGCTGAGCGGCTACAAGAAGTTCCTGGAGGCCCCCAGCGCCGTCGAGCGCGAGACGTACCACAAGCAGTTCTTGACGGACACGCGCCTGCGTATCAAAGAGGTCACCTCCCGGGATTACATCGACCCCGAGCACGGCACGGTGAACTACGCGCTCCTGTTCATCCCGAGCGAGCAGGCCTTCGCCTTCATCCAGGAGCAGGACCCGGGGATCTTCGAGGACGCGCTCAAGAACCGCGTGATCTGCTGTTCGCCGCTGACGCTGTACGCGGTCCTGGTGACGATCCGTCAGTCCATCGACATCTTCGTCATCGGACAGCGCACCCAGAGCATCTTGGAGTGCCTGGGGGCCTTTAACAAGAATTGGGAGAAGTTCGTGGTGTCGTTCGACGACCTCGGCAAGAGGATCGACGCCGTGAAAAAGGAATACGACAACCTGACGACGACGCGGCGCAACATGCTGGAGAGATCGCTGCGCAAGATCGAGAACATGCGCGAAGCCGAGGTGCCGGCCCGGACGCCGGGCGAGGCCCAGGGCGAGGCGCCGGGCGAGGTCCAAGGCGTGACGCCGGGCGAGGCGCAAGGCGTGACGCCGGGCCTCGAAGACCAGGGCGATGCGGATTGACGTCAAGGTCGTGCCCAAGGCGTCGCAGGAGCGCGTCAAGGAAGAGGCGGGCCGGTTCAAGGTCTACGTGACGGCCGCCCCGGAGGGCGGCAAGGCGAACGCGGCGTGCCTGAAGCTATTGAGTGACCATTTCGGTGTCCCTTTAAAGAACGTGACGCTGCTCCGGGGGCACCGCTCTCCGCAAAAAGTCATCTCCATAGAACGCTGACCATGTCTTTATCCGGATTGACGATCCGCCGCGAGGCGGGATGTTTTACGGTGCCGTTCCTTGAGGGGATGCGCCTGCGCGCGTCGTGGACGACGCGGGAACACGATTTGGCTCTCGGGGCCAAGGGGCGCCTGGCCGCGTTGCGGCGGTTGGGCATCGACGCAAAGCGGTTGGTGTGTCCGTCGCAGGTCCACGCCGGCAGGGTCGCGGCGGTGGGCCGCAGGGAGTGGGGGTGCGGCGCTCGGCGCCGCCGCACGGCGTTAAGAGGAACGGATGCGTTGATCACGCAGACCCCCGGCACGATCCTTTCGGTCCTGACCGCGGACTGCCTGCCTGTCTTTTTGGCGGCGTCCCGCGGGCCGCGAGCGGCCGGCCTCGTCCACGCAGGCTGGCGCGGTCTCAAAAAGGGGATCGCGGCCAAGACCGTCCGGCGCATGATCCAGGAGCATGGCCTGCGGCCGAGCGCCTTGATCGCGGTCCTGGGCCCTGCCATCCGGCCGTGTTGTTACGAGGTCGGCGAAAGCTTCCTGGGCGTTTTTCCTGCTTCGGCGCGCCGGCGCAACGGCAGGGTCACCATGGACCTCGCTGCCGAGGCCGCGCGCCAGTTGCAAGCGGCAGGCATGTCCTCTAACCGTATATTTGACAGTAAGTTATGCACGTGTTGCTCCAGCCAGCTCTTTTACTCTTATCGCCGCGAGGCCGAGGAGGCCGGCCGCAGCTTGTCGACGCTGGAGATCCTGGAGACGTCCGCCTGAGGCACGGCGCAGGCGCGGCGCAGCAGGCACGGCGCAGCAGGGACGGCGCAGGCACGGCGCAGCAGGCAGGGCGCAGCGCCTTGCCCAGGCCCTGAAAACATGTTAAGATATCCCGAAGGGGTTGCCAGATTTTTCAAGGAGAAGGCATGATCAAGATCATCGAGATCAACGACACGCAGTTCGACGCGATCGTCCTGCGCGCGCCGGCGCCGGCGCTCGTGATGGTCACGAGCCCGGAGTGCATCATCTGCAAGACCATGACGCAGCGGCTCCGGGAGGTCTCCCAAGAGGTCGGTCCCAGGATGCTCTTCCTGAGCCTCGACATCAATGAGAACAAGAAGTGGCAGGACTTCGAGGTCCGCGTCATCCCCACGCTCCTGTATTTCAAGTCGGGCGTCCTGGCGGCGCGCCAGGATAACTTTCCCGACGCTGAAGAGATCCTTTCCCAGATCGCGCAGTTGACGGAGAAGGAGGCGCCGGCCGTTTCAACAAGGGCGGAGGGCTGCCGTCGGAAGGCTTCCCGCTGATCGGCGCGATGAAGAGGACGATCAAGATCGATGTTTTTGAATAACGAAAGGATCGCGTCATGGCTCAGGTGAAGGTCTTTTCCACGCCGACGTGCCCCTACTGCATGAGGGCGAAAGATTACCTGGAGAAGAAGGGCGTCGCCTTCGACGCCGTCGACGTCGCGTCCGACCGCGCCGGCCTCGAGGAGATGATACGCGTCTCCGGGCAGATGGGCGTGCCGGTCATCGTCGTGGACGACGAGGTGATCGTCGGCTTCGACCAAGAGCGCCTCAACGCGAAGCTCGGCCCATGAGCGTGCTGGACTGCGTCATCGTCGGCGCCGGCCCGGCGGGCATCACCGCCGCGGTCTACGCCGCGCGCAAGCGCATGGACTTCATGGTCGTCACCCAGGACATCGGCGGCCAGACGGCCTGGAGCGGCGACATCGAGAACTACACGGGCTACCAGTTCATCACCGGCGCCGAGCTCGTCGCCAAGTTCGAGGCGCACTTGAAGGAGTTCGACGTCGCGCTCAAGAACGACACGGCCGTCACGCGCATCAGCAGGGCCGCCGACGGGAACTTCGTCGTCGCCGCGAAGAAGGAGAGTTTTCCCTGCCGCACGGTCATCGTGGCCTCGGGCCGCCGGCCCCGGCAGCTCAACGTGACCGGGGAGGAGGCGCTGCGCAACAAGGGCGTGACCTACTGCGCCACCTGCGACGGGCCCCTTTTCGCCGATAAGGCCGTCGCCGTGATCGGCGGCGGCAACGCGGCGCTCGACGCTGTCCTGCAGATGGTGCGCATCGCAAGCCGCGTCTTTCTCGTGAACATCAACGCCCAGCTCGGCGGCGATGCCGTCATGCGCGAGAAGGTACACGCCAGCGGCAAGGTGGAGGTCTTGAACGGGGCCGTCACCAAAGAGATCCATGGACACCCGTTCGTGGAAGGCGTCCGGGTCGAGCAGGCGGGAGGCGTTCGGGACCTCGCCGTCCAGGGCGTCTTCATCGAGATCGGCTCGGTCCCGAACAGCGGCATCATCGACTTCGTCAAGAAGAACGACTCGGGTGAGATCGTCGTCGACAACCTGAACCGGACCAGCGCCCCGGGCGTCTTCGCGGCGGGCGATGTGACGGACGTGCCGGAGAAGCAGATCATCGTGGCGGCGGGCGAGGGCGCCAAGGCCGTCTTGGGCGTCTTCCGCTACCTGCATCAGACGAGGTGAACGGCATGCGTTATTGCGTGGTGTTGGTAACGGCCCCCCGGGGGGGCGAGGCCAAGAAACTGGCCCGCCTGGTCCTGGGGCAGAAGCTGGCGGCCTGCGTGAACATCATCAAGGGCGTCGATTCCCTCTTTTGGTGGGAGGGCAAGGTCGATGCCGCGCGCGAAGACCTGATGGTGCTCAAGACCAGGCGCGCGCTCCTGCCGGCCTTGACGCGGGTGATAAAAAAGGCCCACAGCTACAGCGTCTGCGAGGTCGTGGCCTTGGCCGTAGTCGGCGGCAACAAGCCGTACCTCGACTGGGTCGGCGCCTCGTGCCGGACCGGAAAGGACGGGCATCGATGATCTCCGGAAGCCATCCCCTTGAATTTCTGGTCGCGTTCGGCGCGGGCGTTCTCATGAGCTTCTCGCCGTGCGTCTATCCGCTCTTACCCATTACCGTCGGCTATATCGGCGCCGGCGCGCAGAAGCACCGCCTCCACGCCTTCTTCAACAGCCTCATCTACGTCCTGGGGATGGCGATCACCTATTCGGTCCTGGGCGTCTTTGCCAGCGTCACGGGCAAGCTCTTCGGCCGGATCAGCTCCAGCCCGGTCTCCTTCTTCATCATCGGCAACATCTGCATCCTCTTCGGGCTCTCGATGTTGGGCCTTTTCGAGCTGCACGTGCCGGACTTCTTCCTCAACCGCATGAAAAAAAATAAATCAAAGCTTTCGGTCTTCCTGTTGGGCGCCGTCTCGGGGTTGATCGTGGGGCCGTGCACCGCGCCGGTCCTGGGCACCATCCTCGTGTACGTCGCCACCAAGCAGAACCTCTTCTACGGGGTCTTTCTCCTGTTCAGCTTCGCCTACGGGATGGGGGCGTTGTTGATCCTGGCGGCGACCTTCAGCGGCCTCTTGATGAGCCTGCCCAAGGCAGGAAGGTGGGTGTACGTCATCGAGAGGATCGCAGGGGTTCTCCTCATCCTGACGGGGGAGTATTTCCTGATCAACATGGGAAAGGCGCTCATATGAGAAGATGCCTCGGGTCCGCGGCCTGTTGTGTCCTCGCCGTCCTCTTTTTCGCCTCTTCGGGCTTCGCCTTCGCCGCCGTCCCCCGGGCGCCGGCGCGGCCCGTGCCGCTCAACAGCGACGAGGCGGCGCGCCCCTTCAGCCTCAAGACGGTGGAGGGCCGGCGCGTGGCGCTGGAGGACCACAAGGGAAAAAAGATCCTCCTTTTCTTTTTCACCACGTGGTGCCCGTACTGCGCGGCGAAGCTTTCGGTCCTGGAAAAGAAGAAGGCCGAGTTCGCAGAGCAGGGGATCGTGCTCCTGCCCATCGACGTCGGCGAATCCTTGACCAAGGCGGCGTCGTTCCGCGAGAAGAGGAAGATCTCCTTCGACATCCTGCTCGATACATCGATGGCCACGGCCCAGAACTACCAGGTCATCGGCGTGCCGACCTTCTTCCTCATCGCCGCCGACGGCATCGTCCTCTATGACGGCAACGACCTGCCCTGGAACTACCGGGAGATCTTCAGCAAGCACGACCCCGCCCCTGAGCCCTAAAGAAGTCCTTGACACCTGTCCCCGTCGGTAATAAAATAATAATAAGA